>NZ_WXYI01000013.1:0-83650 GCF_009872315.1 Gordonia sp. YY1
CCCAGACCTACCTGTCAGACGAGGCCCGCGCCCAGACCTACCAGGACTGGGTTCATCACTACAATCACCACAGACCCCACACAGGCATCGACGGCAAATCACCCATCGAGCGACTCGCCGTCCACAACCTCCCTGGGAAGAACACCTAGATCAGGACGCGGCCTCGGCGGCGAGTCGGCCGAGCGTGTCCTCGAGCTGGGCCTCGGTGACGAGCGGGAACCCCACCTGTTCGAGGAGTTTCTTGTCGGTGACCTTCGACCAGTCGTAGGTGTGGCGGACCAGCGTCTCGTTGGGACCCTGGGACTCCAACTCCCACAACCACTCCCATCCGGGCGGCTCCGTACCGGCGGGGGTCGTCTTCCAGGCCAGCAGCTTGTCCTTGGCGTATCCGGTGACGTGGTTGTCGGTCTTGTACTCCCCGCCCATGTGGTCGCCCGCCATGTTCATGGTGAACACGTCGCCGACCTTCTGGATCCGATCGGCGTGGTCGACGCCCCGGATGAACCCCGAACCGTCGAGCGCCTGGTGCCTCTCGGGGTTGGAGAGGACGTCGAACACCGCGTCGACCGGTGCCTCGATGACTCGTTCGACCGTGACCTGAGTACTTCCGTTGTCGCTCATTACACAACCCTGCCGAAACATGTGTATCTCGGCAACGTTCCTGCTGAGGCCGGCGGTCAGCGGGCGAGAACCCATGGCCCGGCGGCCGCGACCGTCACCGCGACCGCCGCAGTGGCTGCGACCCCGACCACCGAGCCGGCGACGGTGAGGATGACCGTCACCTCGATCGCCACGACGATCCACGTCCCGAACGCGACACGGGTGCGATCACGGGCGATCGCCGACAACAGCACCACCTGGAGGACGGCGAGGGCGGCACCGATGTAGGCGAAGAGCCACAGCAGGGGGACGAGTTCGTCGTAACCGTCGCCGAAGACGATCGGGACCATCGGCCCCGCGCCACCCGCCACCAGCGTGAGCACCACGCCCACACCCGCGACCACCGTCACCGCCTGCCGAAGAGAGACCCGGGACCGGGCGGGATCGGCGAGGCGCGGATAGAAGACGACGCCGATGGCCTGCGGCAGCCAGAACGCGACCTTCGTCGCGATGGCGCCGAGCGCGTACACCCCGACCGACTCGGCATCGAGCACGCGCGGTGAGAGCAGCAGGTCCACCGACGACGCCACGATCAGCACCAGCTGGACCTGCGACGCGCGAACCACGCTGAGGACTCCGACCGTCCCCGACGTCGCCGCGGCACGCGCCCGCTCCCCGACCCTTCCTACGACCACCCAGACGACGACGGCCGACACCGCGGCACCGAGAGTCCCGGCGAGCAGTCCACCCGCCGGACCGGCACCGACGACGAAGGCCCCGATGATCGGCATCGAGCGCAGGATCCCGACGGCGGCCAGCACCCACGACAGCGTCCGGAACTCGCCGCGTCCCTGCAGGATGCCCTGACCGGTGGCGATCAGCGCCAGCAGCGGGGCCGCGCCGAGGGCGGCGAGAGTCGTGACGACCCCGGTGCGCATCAGCAACGCGACGAGCGGTGTCGCAACGGCGACCAGCACCACCACGTACAGCGTCGTCTGGACACCCACCCGGCGCAGGCGGCGCTCGTCGCAGCCCAGGACCACCTCGCGCGCGACCACGTTCTGCAGCGCCAGGGCGGGCACACCCAGCACGAGCATCGCCGACAGCAGGACCGCGAACTCGCCGTACTCGCTGACGTCCAGGTAACGGGCGCTCGCGGCCAGATGGACCACGTACATGCAGACGTTGGCGACCATCGATCCGACGGCCACCGATCCGACGGCGCCGACTGTGCCGGCGGCGGGCCGGCGCCGTCGGCTCGGTCGGATCTGCTGCATGGCACAAGTGTGCCGAGTTGGCACCGGGTCCCGTGCACAGGGTGCTTTGCACCGGTCGTCGGGCATAGGCAACGATGGGTAGGCTGCAGAGTTCACCGACGAGAGATGCCGATGTACGACGACAACACCACCGACGACGCCGAATCGACCGATGTCGGTTCGCGTATCGATCCGGTGCTGGCCCGAAGCTGGCTCCTGGTCAACGGCGCGCACTACGCGAAGTTCGAGCGCGCCGCTCGTTCGCGCGCCGACATCGTCGTCCTCGACATCGAAGACGCGGTCGCTCCCAAGGACAAGGTCGAGGCGCGCAACAACGTCGTGCGGTGGATCGGTCCGAAGGACGGTTCCGGCCCCGGTGCCGGTGAGTGGGTCCGGATCAACGGATTCGGCACCCCGTGGTGGGCCGACGACCTCGCCGCCCTCGCGGAGACCGCGGTCGGCGGTGTGATGCTGGCGATGGTCGAGTCCGTCGACCACGTGACCGAGACCGCCAAACGCCTGCCCGGCCTGCCGATCGTCGCCCTCGTCGAGACGGCACGCGGACTCGAGCGGATCAGCGAGATCGCATCGGCCAAGGGCACGTTCCGACTCGCCTTCGGCATCGGCGACTTCCGTCGGGACACCGGTTTCGGCGACAGTCCACAGACGCTGGCCTACGCCCGGTCCCGATTCACCATCGCCGCCAAGGCTGCTCACCTGCCCAGCGCGATCGACGGCCCGACGGTCGGTTCCAGCGCTCTGAAGCTGAGCGAGGCCACGGCGGTGAGCGCGGAGTTCGGCATGACCGGCAAGATCTGCCTCACCCGGTCACAGTGCGCCCCGGTCAACGAGGGCCTGTCCCCGTCACAGGACGAGATCACCTGGGCGAGGGAGTTCTTCGCGGAGTTCGAGCGCGACGGCGGCGAGATCCGCAACGGTTCGGACCTGCCACGCATCGCGCGTGCCACCAAGATCCTCGACCTCGCACGGGCCTACGGCATCACCGAGTCGGAATTCGACGACGACCCGGTGCACGCACCGGCACCGTCGGACACCCACCACTTCTGAGCCGCACGGGTCGCGGTGTTCTCCGGACGGTTGCTCCCGGCGCTCTACGTGGTGAGTGTCGTTGCGGCCGTGGCAATCCTGGGACCCCTGCTACCGGCACTGCTCGGTATCGGACCGGGATACCTGCTCTTCCGGGATGCGGTGTCGACGCCGCGCACCCATGTCACCGACACCACGCTCGGCATCGGTGACCTGCCGCCGCGCGCGGTGCCGCAGGACTGGTTCGTCGCGATGGTGTCGTCGGTCGTCGACGGCGGTGTGGTGGTCGTCGCGATCTTGTCGGCCGCGTTGGTCTTCGCCGGCGTCGGGTTCGGCCGGTTGGCTTTTCGTCTCGTTCCCGGCGCCGGGCGTCCCGGGGCCGTCGCCGCCGCGCTCGTGGCGATCTGGAATCCCTATGTGGCCGAACGACTCCTGCAAGGGCACTGGAGCCTGCTCGTCGGCTACGCCGCGCTGGGCTGGATTCTCGTCGCCGCATCCGATCTGCGGGAACGGCCAGATGCGGCACGGTTTCTCCGGCTCGGCGGATTGCTGGCGGCAGCCGGGCTGACGCCGACGGGTTCGGTGCTCGCCGGGATCGAGCTGGCCGTGGTACTCATCGGTCGTCCGGTCGGCCTGCGGCCCGGCCTCGTCGCCGTCGGCCTGTGGGTGCTGAGCACCCTGCCGTGGGTCGTGACGGCGGTGATCAGCGACGCCACCACCACATCCGCCGCGGCGGGCGTCGAGGCGTTCGGTCTCCGGTCCGAGCCGGGGCTGGGTCCGGTCGGGACCGTTCTCTCCCTGGGGGGCATCTGGAACGTCGACGCGGTACCCGCCAGCCGGACGATCTGGTGGGCGGCGATCGCGACGTTCTGTTCGTTGCTCGTGGTCGCGACCGGCGTCGTCCACCTCTGGCAACGTCGGCGGACGCTCGATCCGCTGGTGCGGGCGATCGGAGCATCGGCCGTCGTCGTCGCGATCCTGCTGGTCCTCGGCACCTTCGGTCCGGGACAGTGGTTGCTGGAGTTCACGATCGAGCACGTCCCCGGCGCCGGTCTGTTGCGGGATACCCAGAAATTCTCCGCTCTTCTCGTTCCCGGAGTCGCGCTTGCCGTGGCCGGGGCCGTGGCGGCCGCCCGTCGACGGGTCCCGTCGGGTTTCGCACTCGCCGCCATCGTGCTGCTCGTCGTGGCTCCGCTTCCCGATCTCGCCTGGGGTGTCGGTGGTTCCGTGCGGCCGGTGGCCTACCCGGACGACTGGGCGGCGGTGGCTGCCGTCGTGCCCGACGATCGGGGTTCGGTCGCCCTGTGGCCCACGGACACCGTGCGGCACTACCGTTTCGCCGGTGGCGTCTCGCTCGATCCCGCCGCGCGGATGTTGCGGGCTCCGGTGATCGAGTCCGGAGCGCTCACCGTCGACGGCGAGGTCGTCGACGCGCCGAGTGCGCATGCGGCCGCCGTGGCGTCGGTGCTCGAAGCCGGTGGCTCACCCGCCGAACTCGCCGCGCTCGGCGTGGGATGGGTTCTCGTCGAAGATGATTCGACGCCCGAGCGGCTCGCCGCAGAAGCGCGCCTCGTCCACGACGGGGACGATCTCCGGCTGTACCGGGTCGATGGTCCCGTCGAGCGGGGTGCCGGAGCGGCCGATCGGGCTCTGGCACTCGCCGCACACCTGTGGTGGGCCATGATGCTCCTGGCGGGAGTCGTGGGCGCGGTCGTCGCTAGCGTGCGAGAACGGCGTCGAACGTCTCGATGAACCCGTCGCAGGTCGCGGCCCAGGAGTAACGGCCCAACCTGATCCTGGCGTTGCGCCCCAGTCGCTGGGTCTCGTCGGGGTTGTCGATGAGTTTTCTCGCGGCACTCACCAGTTCGTCGACGCCGTCGACGAGGAGGCCGGTGTTGCCGTCGTCGACGGAGTCGGTGAGACCGACCGAGCTGCGGTAGCCGATGGTCGGGACACCGTGCTGGGCCGCCTCGACGACCGCCAGCCCCCACCCCTCTTTGCGCGAGGGCATCAGGTGGACCCGCGCCTGCGAGAGCAGCTCGTGCTTGCGCTGCTCGCTGACGTGGCCATGGAAGGTCACCGCGTCAACGACCCCGAGCTCGGCTGCAGCGGAACGCAATTCATCGGACCACCAGCCACCGCCGATGACGTCGAGGTACACGTCGACCCCGGACCGACGCAGCTGTGCCAGCACGGTGAGAGCGTCCTCGACCTGCTTGTGCGGCACCAGCCGGGACAAGACGCACAGACGCACCGGGCCCGAACCACCGTCGGCGGCACCTCCGGTGAGCAGCGCGTCGGCCGGGACCGGGTCGATACCGTTGCGCACGACCGAGATCCGCTCCGCGTCGACGCCGAGGGCGACGAGTTCGGTCTTCGACGGCGTGGACACCGTGACATAGCGGTTCCGGCGATGAATCCTCGGCGACAGTCGCGACTCGATGAACCAGCCCACCTGCCCGAGCAACTGGCCGGCGACCGGCCACTGCTCGCGGTGGCAGTGGTGGACCAGTACCACCGTCGGCGCGGAGGCGACGAGGGTCGCGAAGAACGGCACCCCGTTCTGGGTGTCGACGACGACTTCGGGGTGACAGCCCCGGAGCGGCCCGAGGCCGAATCGGCCGGCCAGAATCGTCGCCAGCATGCGCGGGTACACGCTGATCCGCCCTCCGGCACGCACGAACCGCATGCCGTCGCGGTGCTCCTCACCGGCTGCCCCCGGGTAGGACGACGTCAGAAAGGTCACGCGCGCGCCGCGTCGGGCCAGTTCGGCACCGACACGTTCCAGATATGTCTCACTGCCGCCGCCCTGAGGGTGGCGGGTGTCCCGCCAGCACAGCAGCAGGACGTCGGAAGGTACGCGCATCGCACGACAGCCTACCGACTGGTATTGCCAGGCCGTCGTCACACCGGGAAGAGGCGAGTTCCGATCAGGGTTCCCCCCGTCACTGACAGACTTCATTTCGCTCCTGCGACTTCGATCGAAGTCGCAACGTCGAAACGAAGTCTGTGAGTGGAACCGGACCTGCGTTGACGAGCGCGACTGACCGTCGCCCACCGCTCGCGACTAGAGTTCTCCGACGATGACGACCACGACTTCCGGCCGGAACCGAATGGCCCGGCTGGCCACGCTGCGGCGTGCCGCCGGACTGCTGAACGACTTCCGCTTCGAGCAGTCCGACCCCGCCCGCTTCTACGGCGCACTGGCGACCGACACCGCGGACATGGTGGCGGCCTTCGTCCCCGACCCTGACGGAAAGGTCATCCTCGACGTCGGCGGGGGTCCCGGCTACTTCGCCGACGCCTTCCGGGCACGGGGCGCGCACTACATGTCGGTCGAACCGGACCCCACCGAGATGCACGCCGGCGGGCTCGAACATCGTGGGTCGGTCCGCGGATCGGGCCAGAACCTGCCCTTCGCCGACGGCTGCGTCGACGTGTCCTTGTCGTCGAACGTCGTCGAACACACGTCGACGCCGTGGGAGATGGCCGACGACATGCTGCGCGTGACCCGGCCCGGTGGCGTCGTCATCGTCAGCTACACGCTGTGGTGGGGACCGTTCGGCGGCCACGAGATGGGGCTCACCCACTACCTCGGCGGTCATCGTGCCGCGCGTCTCTACACGAGACGTCACGGCCACCCCCCGAAGAACCTCTTCGGCACGTCACTGTTCGCCGTCCACGCCACCGACGGCCTGCGCTGGGCGCGATCGGTGACCGACCGGGCCGATCTCCTCGCCGCCTTCCCCCGCTACATCCCGCGCTGGATGTGGTGGGTCATGCGCGTCCCCGGCCTGCGCGAGGTGCTCGGCACGAACCTCGTGCTGGTGCTGCGTAAGCGGTAGCACCTAACGCAAACCCACCCTTTTTCGGCAGATCCACCACCCGCGCGGGTGCCGGATTTGCCGAAAAAGGGTGGGTTTGCAGGGGCCCGCCTACTCCCCCGACAGGTCCGCGGTGCAGTTCAGCGTGCCGCCCTGGCTGGTCGCAGTCGCGAGTTGTTCCCCGTCGACGAGGATGCTGCAGGTCACCGGGCCGCGGACGACGATGGCCGAGAGGGTTGCCTTCGTACCCTTCACGGTCACTCGCTGCGACCAGGGCGACCCGGTGGCCGCGATGACCGTCGGCGCGCCGCCGCCCTTGCTGAAGCTCAGCGCCACGACGTCGCCGTTACCGGTGAGCTGGTAGGTCACCGTCGCCGGCCCCGGCTTCTTGCTCGGACTCGACGTCGTCTCCTCGGTCGTGGTCGTGGTGGTCGGGGACGAACTGGTCGTCGTCCGCTCGCTGGTGGTGGTCGTCGACGACGAGGACGCCGCCGCGGTCGAGGAGTCGTCTCCGCCGGACTTCGTGACCAGCACGATGACCAGCCCGAGGATCACCAACGCGGCCAGGGCGACCAGCGCGAGACCGATGGTGCGGCCCTTCGACGACCCGTGCGGGGGTTCGCCGCCCTGCGGCGCGTCGTACGGCGACGCTCCATAGGGCGACGCCGCCGTGTACTGAGGATTCGCGTACTGGGGTTCCGTGTACTGGGGTTCCGTGTACTGGGGTCCCGGCTGGGGCTCGGTGTACGGCCCGGGATACGGCTGACCTTCCGGATGCTGGGTGTAGGCCTGCGACGGCGGCGCCGAGGGGTCGTAGTCGGGATCGAACTGTCGGGTCTCCGGCGGATTGTTCCGCGGATCGTTCGGATCGCCCTGGGGTGGTCGGGTCATGCCGACGATTCTGTCATCCGGATCCTGATATCGGCCTGTGACCACGCGGCCCGGGCAGAACCCGGGCCGCGTGACATCCGGATCAGGAGCAGAGCGTCAAAGATCGGCGATGGCCTCGAGCGGCCCCGTCCGGGCCGCTCGGACCGCGGGCCACAGAGCCGCCAGCACACCGACCACCGCCGACGCGACCAGCGTGATCACGATCAGCGACCACGGGACCACCGGCGCGCCCAGACCCCAGGCGGCGAGCGTCCGCACCAACGCCACGCCGATGAGCGTTCCCAGAACCACACCGACCACGGCACCGAAGATCGAGATCAGCACGGACTCCAGATAGATCGAACGACGCACCTGGCCGCGCACCATGCCGATCGCGCGCAGCATGCCGATCTCGCGCTTACGTTCCACCACCGACAACGCAAGGGTGTTGATGATGCCGAGCACCGCGATCAGCAACGCCAGTCCGAGCATCGCGTAGAGCGTGCCGAGCATCTGGTCGATCTGGGCTGAGATCTGCCCCTTGAACTGGTCGCGGTCCTTGACCTGGACGGTCAGGTACCCGGCGGTCGCGTCCTCGAGACCGGTGCGCAAGGTGTCCAGATCGGCACCCGCCTCGGCCTTCACGAAGACCGTGACGTCGAAACGCGCCGCCGGCGGGACCAGTCGGTCGTAGACCGCGGGCCCGACGACCCACGGCTGAAGGGCCTCGTTGTCGGCGTACACACCGGCGATCGGGACCTGGACCTGCTCGCCGACGGGCGAGGTGAAGTTCAGGACCTGACCGCGCTCCCAGCCCTTCGTCATGGCCGTGCGGTGACTGATCAGCATCCCGTCGTCCGGCAGCGCCGTCGACGCGCCGTCCTCCATGTCCATGACCGTCACGTCGCTGAGCGGACCACCGAGCGCCGAGAAACCCTGCACCGGCTGATCGTCGACCTTCGCCTGCACGACGCCGAACGAGACCACCTCGCCGACGCCCGGCACGTTCTTCACCGCGGGTGCCACCGTGGGCGGCAACGGTCCCTGGTTGGTCCCCGCGAGGATGTAGTCGGCGGTGATCCCGGAGTCGACCGCCTCGTCGACCGTGCCCTTGAACGACTGGCCGAGCGTGCCGATGATCGCCACCAGCATCAGCCCCAGGGTCAGCGCGAACGCGGTCGCAGCCGAACGTCGGGGATTGCGAACGGCATTGGTGCGCGCGAGTCGTCCGATCGTGCCGAACGGGGCGCCGACCGCGCGACCGAGCACCCCCACGAACGGACGTGCGACCGCGGGCCCGACCAGCACCGCGGCCAGCACCAGGCCGGCCGCGCCCGCACCGACCGTCAGAGCCGGTCCGGAGCCCTCGTCCATCGCGCCGACGACGATGGCCACGATCGAGGCCAGACCGATGACCGCACCGATGACGGTGCGGTTGCGCAACGACGCCGATCCCTCGGCCGCCGATGCGCGCATCGCCTCCACCGGCGGCACCCGTGCGGCGCGAGCCGCGGGCACCCAGGCGCTGACCATCGTGACGACGACGCCGACCAGGATGCCGGCGAGCACCGCGCCGGCCCCGATCGTCAGCTCACCCTCCGGCAGACCCGACGTCGCACTGGTGAATGCCTTGAGCACGGCGGCCAGGCCGACGCCGATGGCCAGGCCCAGCACTCCGCCGATCACGCCGACGACGAGCGCCTCGAAGAGGACCGACCGCGACACCTGACGCTGGCTCGCGCCGACCGCCCGTAGCAGCGCGAACTCGCGGTTACGCTGCGCGACGATCATCGAGAAGGTGTTGTAGATGATGAATGTGCCCACGACCAGACCGATCGCCGCGAACGCCAGCAGGATGTACTGGAAGATCTGCAGGAACTCGTTGACCTGCGCCTTCTGGTCCTCCCGCACCTGATCGCCGGTCCGCGCGTCGTACAGGTCGGCGCCGAGGAGGGTCCGCACCCGCTCCTGCAGTTGCTCCGGGGACACCCCGGCGACGGCCGACATGTCGACGAGCCCGACGTGCTTGCCGTCGCTGAACAGTCGCGACGCGGTCGCGGCGTCGAACTGCGCGTTGACGTACCCGCCGGTCGAGGTGGGGAGATCGATCAGCCCGACGACGGTGACATCGAGTGGGGCGGCGTTGCCCTGGCCGATCACGACCTTGGTCTTCGACCCGACCTTCAGCCCGGCTTCCTCGGCGGCCGAGGAGTTCAGCGCGATCTCGCCGGCGTTGGCGGGGCCGCGGCCGCCCGGCATGATCCGGGACTCATCGGGATCGAGCGCCTCGTTCTCCGGGATGTAGGTGGTGCCGACGCTCGGGGCACCGCCGGTCTGGATGGCATTGCCGCCCGAATCGGCGACGGTGATCAACCCGTTGTTGTTGACGACGAGCTTGTCGATGCCGAGTTCGGCACGCTGGGCGCGCAGCTGGTCGACGACCGACAGCGGAACGCCGGGCGACTGCCGATCGGTAGGCGTCACCTCGACCGCCACGCCCTGCGCAGCGCTGTCGAAGATGTCCGTGAAGGCCTTCGAGATGGAACTGGTGAACACGATCGATCCGACGACGAACGATGTGCCGAGGACGATCGAGAAGAGGGTCAGGAACAGACGGAGCTTGTGCGCCCGCAGGTTTCGCAGCGAAACCCGGCGCATCACCGATGACGACGCCACGGCTCAGAGCGCTCTGGAGGTCTCGGCGGGAGCCGAGGCGGACGGGGCATCGGTGTGGTGGACACTGTCGAGGTTCTTCATGACCTCGAAGACGTCGTCGGCACTCGGGCGCGCGAGCTCCTGCACGATCTGACCGTCGGCGAGGAACACGACGCGGTCGGCGTACGACGCCGCGCGCGGGTCGTGGGTCACGATGACGACGGTCTGCCCGAACTCGTCGGTGGCGGCACGCAGGATCGACAGAACCTCACCCGACGACCGGGAGTCGAGGTTGCCGGTGGGCTCGTCGCCGAAGATGATGGCCGGCTTGCCGATCAGTGCCCGGGCACACGCCACGCGCTGCTGCTGACCGCCGGACAGCTCGCTGGGCAGGTGCGAGAGCCGGTCGGTGATACCGAGTCGGGAGACGACCGCGTCGAACCATTCGGTGTCGACCTCCCGGCCGGCGATGTCGACCGGAAGGGTGATGTTCTCTTTCGCGGTGAGCGTCGGCACCAGGTTGAACGCCTGGAAGACGAACCCGATGCGGTCGCGGCGCAGCATCGTCATCGCCTTGTCGGACAGTGCGGTCAGATCGGTGTCGCCGATGAAGACACGGCCGTCACTCGCGACGTCCAGACCCGCCAGACAGTGCATCAGCGTCGACTTGCCCGACCCCGACGGCCCCATGATGGCGGTGAACTCGCCCGCGCGGAACGAGATGGAGACGCTTTTCAGCGCCTCCACGGCAGTGTCGCCCGTGCCGTACCTCTTGGACAGGTTCTCCGCGCCCGCAGCCATTCCGTGTTTCGGCTCTCCGGCATCGCGGGCGGCCGCATCAGTCGTCGTCATGCCCTCAACGGTGCCAAATCCGACGACGATGCGCTATCAGGTAATCCCCCGACACCACCCTGAGGGGGTGATTGTCACACCTTCACCGCTCCCTGAGCAGCCCCGCCAAGCAACCCCATGCCGGTTGAGCCGACACCGAGCGCAGCGAGGCGTCGCGTCGAAACCCGCCCGCCACCACACCCCACCGCCCGGCTCAACCAGCATGGCGCGAGGTTTCGACGCGGCGGCTCGCTCCGCTCACTACCGGCTCAACCAGCAACCCCCACCCCCGCTTGCGGAGGGCGTATCGAAGGGCTACTTCGGTAGCTGGACCTCGAACGAGTGGATGCGGGTGGGCGATCCGGCGTTCTGGGAGACGACGAGCAGCGTTCGGCTGCGCTTCTTCGCGTACGGGGTGTCGGGGTGCCAGTTGCCCCACGCGAGGCCCGACATGTCGCCGGTGACCAGACGCGGCGTGCCGGTCGTGGAGAAGATCCGACGCTTGGGCATCGCCCGCTCCTTGCCGGAGAGCTTCTTCTTGCCGGTCACCGACGTAGCGTCGCGGGTGGTGGTCCAGAAGATGTTCGTCAGCGTGCCCGCTCCGCGTTCGAGGACGAGGAAGTCGGTGGAGTTGATGGCCAGCACGTCGGCGGCCACCTTGTTGGCGTCGGTGCGATAGACGAACTCGCGATCGGTCTTGCCGAAGGTGAGCAGACGCGCCGACGTGCGCCCGTCCTGCTTGAGCCCGCCCGCGGTGAGCACCGAGACCTGACCCTGCGGCCCGACCGCGACGCCGGTCAGCCCACGCTGCCCGGCCACACCCGACTTGGACGCCGGGCGCCACGCGGCGGGCAACCGCAGGTCGCGGACGAACTGGCCGAGCGGGCCGATCTGCCGGACGAACTGGTTGTTGCCACCGCTGACGACGGTGTAACCGCCGTTGGTCTTGCGGATGCCTTCGAACTGCGCACCCCCGGGCAGCAGCGGCACGAACCACGGGCCGAGGACCGTGCCACCACCGTTGAGACCAGGTCGGCCGACGAATGACGCGGTCTCCGAGGAGTATCCGATGCGGGCGGTGAAGAACCGTGCAGGGAGAACGTCCTCCGCGATCAGCGCGTACTGCCCGTTGGCGGTCCGGTCCAGTCCGGTGATCCGGTTGAACGTCGGAACGAAGTCGCCGAGCGTCGTCGTGTCGGTGTAGTACGCGCCCACGCCGGCGCCGGAAGCCGGTGCGGCCGAGGCAGGTTGAACTGCGAGCGGAGAGGTCAGCCCGAGTACACAGGCTCCGACGATCGTGGCCCCCCACAAACCTAGTTTCATGAGGGGTACGATACCTCAACCGTCACATCAGCCCCGGACCGAACCAACCGACCGGTCGCCGATCAGGCGAGTCGATGCTTCAGGGCATCCAACTCGTCACGCAGCGAGGTGGGGAGCTTGGGACCGATGAACTCGAAGAGCTCTTCGATCGACGGGATCTCCTCGCGCCACTCGTCGGCGTTGAACGCCAGGGCCTCGGCGACGTCGTCGGCCGGCACGTCGAGCCCGGAGACGTCGATGTCCTCCGGCTTGGCGACGATGCCGATCGGGGTCTCGACGCCCTCCGCCTCACCCTCGATGCGACCGATGATCCACTTCAGCACGCGGCTGTTCTCACCGAATCCGGGCCACAGGAAGCGCTTGTCGTCGCCGCGACGGAACCAGTTGACGTAGAACACCTTCGGCAGCTTGGATTCGTCGGCGTTCTTGCCGATGTTCACCCAGTGCTGCAGGTAGTCACCGACGTGGTAGCCCATGAACGGCAGCATCGCCATCGGGTCGCGACGCACGGTGCCGACCTTGCCCTCGGCCGCCGCGGTCTGCTCCGAGCCGACGGTGGCACCCATGAAGACGCCGGTCTGCCAGTCGCGGGCCTCGGTCACCAGCGGGACGGTCGTCTTGCGACGGCCGCCGAACAGGATCGCCGAGATCGGCACGCCCTTCGGGTCGTCCCACTCGTCGGCCAGCGACGGGCACTGTGCGATCGGGGTGCAGTAACGCGAGTTCGGGTGGGCAGCATTGTGATCGGACTCCGGGGTCCAGTCGTTGCCGAGCCAGTCGGTGAGGTGCGCGGGCGCCGGACCGTCGATGCCCTCCCACCAGATGTCACCATCGTCCGTGCGGGCGACGTTGGTGTACAAGGTGTTTCCGGCCTCGATGGTCTTCATCGCGTTCGGATTCGAGTCGTAGCTGGTACCCGGGGCGACACCGAAGAAACCGAACTCCGGGTTGATCGCGTAGAGACGGCCGTCCTCGCCGAAGCGCATCCAGGCGATGTCGTCGCCGACGGTCTCGGCCTTCCAGCCCGGAATGGTGGGCTGCAGCATCGCGAGATTCGTCTTGCCACAGGCACTCGGGAAGGCCGCGGCGATGTAGTAGACCTTGTTCGCCGGGCTGGTCAGCTTGAGGATGAGCATGTGCTCGGCCATCCAGCCCTCGTCGCGAGCGATGACCGACGCGATGCGCAGGGCGTAGCACTTCTTGCCGAGCAGCGCGTTGCCGCCGTAACCCGAACCGTACGACCAGATCTCGCGGGTCTCCGGGAAGTGGGTGATGTACTTCTCAGTGTTGCACGGCCACGGCACGTCGGCCTGACCGGGCTCGAGGGGAGCGCCCACCGAGTGCAGAGCCTTCACGAAGAAGCCGTCGTCGCCGAGGAGCTCGAGGACACGCGGACCGACGCGGGTCATGATCTTCATCGAGAGGACGACGTACTCGGAATCGGTGATCTCGACGCCCAGCTTGGGGTCGTCGGAGTCCAGCGGGCCCATGCAGAAGGGGATGACGAACATCGTGCGGCCGCGCATCGAGCCGCGGTACAGCTCGGTCATGGTGGCGCGCATCTCGGCGGGCTCGACCCAGTTGTTGGTCGGGCCGGCGTCCTCTTCGGACTCCGAGCAGATGTAGGTCCGCGACTCGACGCGTGCCACGTCGGCAGGGTCGGAGCTGGCGAGGAAGGAGTTCGGCTTCTTCTCCTCGTTCAGCTTGACGAGGGTTCCGGCCTTCACCAGGGCGGCGGTGAGGCGCTCCCACTCCTCGTCGCTGCCATCGGACCAGACGACCCGATCGGGCTGGGTCAGTTCGGCGATCTCCGTGATCCAGGCCAACAGACCCTGATGTTTGGTCGGCGCGCTGCTCGGGTCCAGTCCGGGAATGGTGGCTGCGGTCATCGTTGGGGCCTCCTGCGAGCATGTGACCTGCTGGAATGGTCACCGGTCAGTCGTCTAGGTGTTCAGGATACGTGTACCGAGCGGACGTTAGGTGTGGGGGCCCGCGACTGCGGGTTATCCCACACTCCCCCGATATGGGACCAAAGTCCCTGGAAGACGACCATCGGCCGGCTCCCGAGCAGCTCAACCGATGCGTCCCGAACCGCCGGGAATCCACTCACCGGTCTCCGGGTCGAGCACGGCCGAGCGGAATCCGCCGTTCGCACCGATCTCGGTGATCTTGTCGACCTGGCCGTCCCGGTCACTGTCGGTGTACACGGTGAACCCGTCCGGACCGTTGCGGGTCAGCGAGTCGTTGACCCCGTCGTTGTCGGTGTCGACCTCTGCCGGCCCGAGGTCCCAGATCCGGCCGTCCTCGTGCATCCACAGATGGTCGTCGAGGTCGTCGGCGGACGATTCCGCGTGGATCGCGGCGACCGAGTCCACGTGCGGATCGAGGCCGGTACCGGGTAGGTCTCCGGTCGCGAACGGTCCACCCGGCGCGGACGCCCCGGCGTCGGGGTGACCGGCGTCGAACGGGTCGGACCCCGCGTCGTCGTCGAAGATCGAATCCATCTCTCGCTCACCTGGTCCTGTCGTCGCCGTTGCTGCGGTCGTCTGGGCCGGCCGGATCGTTCGTGCCGGGGTCGGGTTTTTCGATGGAGCCGGTCGGGCGCGGTCCGTCCGGCTCGTCGGCCCACAACCCCTCGGAGCGGGCGACCAGTTCGCGGCGGATGCCCTCGGCGCGGTCACGGCGGATACGCGCCTCCTGCTGCGCGGCACCGCTGCGCAGCCGCCGGATGTCGTCGTCGATCTCCGCGACCTGCTCGGTCGTCCGCCGCGCCCGACGTTCGTGGGCGCGAGCGATCTGTCCCGCTGTCCGGGTCTCGGCTGCGGAGAACCGCAACCCGAGCTGATGGTCGAGTGTGGAGCGGGCGACCGCGAGCCGTTCGGAGACACGGGTCAGGCGGTCGGCACGATCCATCGCGCCGCGTCGGACGCGGATGACCCAGACCGCCACGCCGATCCCCAACAACAGGGTCAGCGGCATGCTGATCCATTGCAGGGTCTGCACCGAGGCCATCGGTGCGACGACGAGGCGTCCGACACCCAGGCCGGTGGAGGCACCGATGACGACCAGCAACGCGTCCTCCGCACCACCTCGGCGCCGCCGGTTGCCCGGCCCGTCTGCAGGCAGCGGGGTGTCGGACCAGGGCTCCCGCGGGGACGGTTCGCGGTCGAGACCCACCAGTGCCGTGGCCGCGACCTCGTCGATGCGCTCGTCGGCGTCGCGGCGGATGTCCTCGGCGAGGCCGGCCCACCGGGTGTCCAACCACGACCGGTGCTCGGCGTCGTCGACCGCCGGAGCATGGTCGGCGGCGGCCGCGAGTTCGCGGACACGCGACTGGAGCTCGGCCGAGCACTGCGCCCGGGCTCGGGCGAGGCCGGCTCGTACGGCGGCGAGACGGTCGACCCGGCCGCGATCCCGCGACGACAGCAGCCGACGACGCGTAATCATCAGGTCGTCGAGCGTTTTGGAGGAGTCGGTGTCGGTTCCGGCATCGGCCAGCAGATGCTCGACGGCCCCGACGCCGGCCGCGACCCGGGCCCGTTCGAGGCGCAGTGCATCGGGGGCCGCGTGTGCCTCGCGTATCCAGTCGACCAGCGCGTCGACGCCTGAGTCGACGACGTCTCCGCCGAGTGCCGCTGCCGCCGACACCCCGAACACCGGCATCGTCCCGAACGGATCGAGGGTCGTGCGGTGGGCCCGCACGATCCGGGGCCATTCCCAGAAGGCGTCGATCTTGGTGCACACGAGCGCGACGGTCCCGACCTGGGCACGCGCCTGCTCGACGAGGTGTCGTTCCTCGTCATCCACCGACGACGAGGGGTCGACGACGACCAGCGCGACCCCCGGCCGGGCTCCGCCGTCGGGTCCGGGCTCCCCGGCCTGGACGTCCCGGGCATGGATCTCGAGGTCGGGGGCCAGTTCGCGGATGGCGTCGACGAGCGTGCGCACCCCGACCCCCTCGGTCCCGACCACCAGGACCCCGGAACCGGAACCGACGCGTGCGGCGTCGAACCCGGTCAGTTCGCGCGTCGCCTCGAGGATGCGGGTACTCACCCGAGACCTCCCGCCGCCAGCAGCCGTTCGGCGTTCTCCCGGTCACACCCGCCGGCCGCCGCGCGTTCGAGTTCGGCGCGGATCTCGACCTCGCGCCAGAACCGGACGCGACCGACGCGGTCGGAGATCTCCGTGGTGAGCTGTGGAACCCCGCTGATCGCGTGCAACGCACGATTGAGCGCCGACGCGTCGGCCGCCATGTCCGATCCCTCGGCGATGAGCCGCAGCGCGGTGTCGATCCCGAAGGCGTCGATGCGGCGCAACAGCCCCTGCCGCAGTATTCGCTCCTCCGATCCCGGCGCGCCGACGAGGAATCGGCCGGCCATCGACGGCATCTCGGCCCCCTCGGCGGCCAGCCTCGCGAGGGCGGTGAACTCCGTCGCGTCGAGGTCGGCACAGGCCAGCAGCTGGGAGACCGCGTGGACGGGCAGGCCGAGTTGCGTCGAGGACCGATTCGCGGCGTCGACCGCGGCGTCCCAGTCGGGATGGGTGTCCGCCTTGCCCAGGACGACCACGACGCGATCGGCCGGCAACGATCGCAGCAGTTCGTGATCGGCCCGGCGCGGCGGTCCGGCCAGCACGAGAACCCAGAGGTCGGCGTCTGCGGCCGCGCGGGCGTCCTCGCCCGGGCCGATCACCGTCAGCGCCAGCCGCTCGCGCAGGGCGCGGGCCATCGTGTCGCGTCCGACGCCCGGCCTGCCGACCACCTGCACATGCAGCGGCCGTAGAAACCGTTGTCCCGCCGCGGAGAGGATCGGGACCAGAGGCGACGACGGCTCGACGAGCCCGGCGAGTCCGCCCTGCTCAGCGGCCATGGACAGGGAGTTCCGGTCTCGGCGTGGCGCTGGTGACGCATTCGTCGATGTGCCCACGTCCGCCCCCACGTCTCCATGCCCTTCCCCACCCGACATCCCGCGTGTTCCGCGGCTGGCCCGAGACTAATCCCGATTCACGCTGATGGGCGTCCTGACCTCCACATCCCCCGCCAACTGGCCGTTCCGTCCCCACGAACTCACTGCCCCTTGACGGACACGCCTCACCCGCGACTTCGTGGAAATGCCACGATGCGCAACGATGGACGGGTGAACAACAGCGCTGACAGGTCACGGTTGTATCCCCGCGTGACGAGCTTCCGATTCCGCCGGGGGACCTTGACGACCGGGCAGCAACGCAACTGGGAGACCCTCTGGCCCGTCCTCGGCCGCGACCTCGAGATCGGCCCGGAACGCATTCCCGAACCCCAGCTCGACCTGAACGCCATGTTCGGCCGGGACGCCCCCAAGGTGCTGGAGATCGGCAGCGGCACGGGAATCTCGACCGCGGCGATGGCCGAAGCCGAACCCGACGTCGACGTGGTCGCGGTCGAGGTCTACAAGCCCGGCCTGGCCCAGCTGCTCGGCCTCATCGACCGCAACGAGCTGACCAACGTGCGGCTGATCCGCGGCGATGCGTCGATCGTCCTGAGGGAGCTGATCCCGTCGTCGAGCCTCACCGGCGTCCGACTGTTCTTTCCCGATCCCTGGCCCAAGTCGCGTCACCACAAGCGCCGGTTCGTCCAGACGGGCACACTGGAGCTGATTGCCGACCGCCTCGTCCCCGGCGGCGTGTTGCACATCGCCACCGACCACGCCGGTTACGCCGAGTGGATCGCCGAGAAGCTCGCCACCCAGGACGCCGACGCCCCGCATGTCGTGCAGCTGACCCGCGAGTCCCCGATCCTGCTGGAACGGCCGACGACGAAGTTCGAGGGTCGTGCGGAGCGAGAGGGCCGGTACGTCAGCGAGTTCGTGTACACGCGGCCCATCCCGCCGGCCTCCGCATCCGGCGACACCACCGACGGGAGCCCGGCATGACCGACCAGAGCCCTGGCGGATCCCCTGGCGGATTTGCGGACACCATCTCGGGCCAGACCGGCACGCGCCGGATGCTGCTGGTCTGGGATGCGCCCAACATGGACATGGGCCTCGGCGCCCTGCTGGGCGGTCGTCCGACGGCTGCACACCGCCCCCGGTTCGACGCGCTGGGCCGGTGGTTGCTGCACCGGACCGCAGATGTGTCAGCTCTCACGGAGGGTGAGAACGGCGTCGAGCCCGAGGCGACCGTCTTCACCAACATCGCCCCAGGTAGCGCAGACGTTGTGCGTCCCTGGGTGGACGCCCTCCGCAACGTCGGTTTTGCGGTGTTCGCCAAGCCGAAGCTGTCCGATGACAGCGATGTGGACTCCGACATGCTCGACCACATCGAACTTCGCAGGCACACTGTTGGACTAGCCGGCGTGATCGTGGCGTCCGCCGACGGCCAGGCATTCCGCGAGCCGCTCCTCGAAGTGGCCGCCGACGGGGTGCCCGTCACCGTCATCGGTTTCCGCGAACACGCCAGTTGGGCCCTCACCACCGAGGAACTGGAGTTCGTCGACCTCGAGGACATCCCGGGCGTGTTCCGGGAGCCGCTGCCCCGCATCGGGCTGGACTCGCTTCCGGACGAAGGCGCCTGGCTCACACCGTTCCGGCCGCTCAGCGCGCTACTGCGCTGAACGCGCGCGGTGCCTCGTCGGATGTCGCCGAGGGGCTCGCTGAGGGTGTCACCGACCCCGACACCTCAGGGATCACTCAGGCAACACTGTCAAGATCTCACGGAGAACTGACAGAATCGCGACCGGCACCGTTCACCTCCGGCACGGCGCGCGTCGCGGCGCACCGACGGCCCGACACACCTGGACCGCGGCCGGCGCCCGACACGTCGCACACGAAAGGACATCAGCGTGTTCCGAGTAATCGGCACATTCGTGTATCGAATGCGCTTCCTCGTCATCGCGGTGATGATCGCACTGATGGCGGGACTCGGACTATACGGCCTCGACCTCAGCAAGCATCTGAGTCAGAGCGGTTGGTTCGACCCCACGTCGGAATCCGATCTCGGCGCCCGCTACGCCGACAAGGCACTCGGCCGCGATCACACGTCTGATGTCATTCTCCTGGTCACGCCACCGGAAGGCACACGGGTCGACGACCCGGCCTTCGGGAAGAAGGTGGAGACCTTCGTCGAAGACCTGATCGCCACCCACCCCGACATCGTCGGGCGCGCCGACCCCGGCCTCTACGACCCGTTCCTCGTGCAGCCGGCGCAGAGCGCGGTCCAGGCGCGACTGTTCACCCCGGACAAACGTCAGGCCTTCATCAGCATCGGCGTCGCCGGTGACGACGACACCACGGTGCTGGCGAATTACAACACCATCGAACCGTTCTTTGACGACATCGCCGAACGCTTCGACATACCCGGGGCCACCTTCGAGCTCGCCGGCCTGCAACCCGTCGCCGGGTCGATGGCCGACGGCATGGACAAGGACATCAAGCGCGCCGAGGTCATCGCGCTGCCGGTGGTCGCGCTCATGCTGTTCTTCGTGTTCGGCGGCGTGATCGCGGCGTGTCTGCCGGTCCTGATCGGCGGCCTGACGATCGCGGGATCGCTGGGCATCATGAAGATCCTCGCGCTGACCACCGAACTCAACATCTTCGCGCAGTCCGTGGTGACGCTGATCGGTCTCGGCATCGCCATCGACTACGGCCTGTTCATCGTGTCCCGCTTCCGCGAGGAACTCGGCGAGGGCTATTCCACCAAGGCGGCGGTCCGAAGAACCGTGATGACCGCGGGCCAGACCGTGGTGTTCTCGGCGACGATCATCGTCGCCGCCCTCGCCTGCCTGCTGATCATGCCCCAGGGATTCCTCAAGTCGGTGGCCTACGGCGCCATCGCGTCGGTCTCCCTCGCCGCGATCCTGTCGATCACGGTGTTGCCGGCGATCCTGGCCATCCTCGGGCCGCGGGTCAACATGCTGTCGATCAGCACCATCCTCAAGTTCACCGCGATCCCGCTGGTCCGGCGCTTCTCGACCGAGGAACGCGCCGTCGCACTCGAGAACCGGTTCTCCGGCCGGATGAAGACCAGCCAGGAAGTCGAGAACGGCTTCTGGGGGCGTCTCGCCACGTGGGTGATGAAGCACCCGGTGAAGACGGCGATCCCGACCGTCCTCCTCCTGCTGGCTCTGACGATCCCGTTCGGGAGCATCCAGTTCGGCGGCATCAGCGAGAAGTTCCTGCCGCCGGACAACTCGGCTCGTGTGGCCCAGGAGAAGTTCGACGAGTACTTCCCCAGTGAGCGCACCGAGGCGGTCAAGCTCGTCATCGTCTACGACCAGACGAACCAGGAAGACCAGAACAAGCTGGAGGCCATCGCCCGGCAGGCCGACCAGGTTCCGGGTTTCACCAACAAGTTCAGTGACCCCGATAAGGCCGGCTTCGGCTCGTACGACGCCGAGAAATACCCGAACGTGGGCGTCTATCAGGTCTCGGCCGGTCTGGTCGACCGCACCAAGGCCGCCCAGGCGATCGATCAGCTCCGGGCGATCGACACGCAGGGTCTCACGATGTACGTGACGGGTACCCCGGCCCTCACCCAGGACTCGATCGACGCGCTGATGGACCGGTTGCCCCTGATGGCGATCATGCTGGTCCTGATCACCGGCCTGTTGATGTTCCTGCAGTTCGGTTCGCTCGTCCTGCCGATCAAGGCGGCACTGATGACCGCGCTCGGCCTCGGTGCGACGCTGGGCATCCTGACCTGGATCTTCGTCGACGGCCACGGCTCCGGCCTCGCGAACTTCACCCCGGGTCCGCTGTTCGCGGCGATCCTCGTGCTGATCATCGCGATCATCTTCGGTCTCTCCACCGACTACGAGGTGTTCCTGCTCTCCCGCATGGTCGAGGCCAGACAGCGGGGCGCGAGTACCACCGAATCCATCCGTAGCGGCATCGCCCACACCGGCGGGATCATCACCGCGGCGGCCGCCATCCTGGTCGTCGTGACAGGTGCGTTCAGCCTGTCCGACATCGTGATGATGAAGTACATCGCGTACGGCATGATCGCGGCGCTGATCCTCGATGCCACGGTGATCCGCATGCTCCTCGTGCCGTCGGTCATGAAACTCCTCGGCGACGACTGCTGGTGGGCGCCCCGCTGGATGCAGACGGTGCAGCGCAAGATCGGTCTCGGCGAGGCCGTACTCGAGGACGAGCCCGACGAGCAACGCGACTCCGGCGTGGCACGCAAGATGAGTGCGGGCACGCTGGTGGCGGAGGCCCCGACCTCGGTCATGACCGCGGCCCGGCCGCGTACCGTTCCCGCGGGCGCCGCACCGGCCCGACGCGGAGCGCCCGGCCGCGATGGACGACAGCCCGTTCCCCCGCGTCCGAATGCGCCCGCGTCCAGCGCGCCCATCACCAACGCGCCCGCGTCGAGCGCACCGATGACCAACGCACCGATGACACCGACGCGCCGGCCCGGCGCGCCCGCGCAGCACAGCGGCGGACCGGGTCCCGTGACCCCCGCACCCATGTCCGCGGAGGTCCCCGGGCGTGCGGTCACCGGTCGCGTGGGCCCGTCGACACCGCCGACCGCACAGCCGTCCGGCGCCCAGGCCTCGCCTGCACCCGAGGCACCGCGGCCCGAACGGCGCCCGCCGGCGTCGTACCGGCGACCGGGTCTGCCCAAGGGTGACCGTCCGGACACCGGTGGGTGGACCCTCGGCGAGGGCGGCATCCGCCTCGGCGACGCCGCACCGCGCGCGAACGGTGAACGCCCGACGAGCCCCACTCCCCCGTCGGCACCGACTCCGCCGGTCCCGACGCCGCCACCGGCAGCCGCTCCGGCGCGCGACACGGGTTCGCGGTCGCCACTGGGTCGACGCCCCAGCCTCGACGACGCGGGTCGCCGTCCGCTGGCGGCCTCGGTGTCGCCGGAGAACTCGACACCGACGACCCGTGGTCGCCGGACCTCGGGGCCGTCGCCGATGGAGCGTGGGCTGAGCCCGGACGTCACTCCGGCGGCCACCCCCCGGCCGGGAACCGGCGCCCCTGCCGGCCCGCCGTCCGGGGACGGCGGCTCCGGCCGTCGCCGGCCGCGCACCGACCGGCACGCCCGCTCGGACGAGTCCGGCGACGAGTCCCAGATCAGCGTGCAGGAACTGCTGAAGCGGAGCCGTTCCGAGAAGTGAACATCGAGAAGTGATCGCCGACGGTCGGTGGAGTTCGCCTCCACCGACCGTGGTGTATCCGGCTATGAATCCCACGGATTCGCGGATCAATTCGGGATGGGCCGGAACTGGGCATTGCCCCGATGTGACTGCGCCCACATCCTGGGCAGGATGTCTGCCAGCACACCAACGCTGGAGGGACAGCCTGCATGAACTCTTCGACCTGGACGTCTCCGGAGCATCGCCGCAGCGTGCTCTGGATCGTCACCCTCGCCGCCGTCGCCATCGTCTTCGACGGCTACGACCTCGTCGTCTACGGGACGGTCCTGCCGACTCTGCTCGACGACCCCGGACAGCTGGGCGAGCTGACCCCGGCGACCGCCGGCGCGCTCGGGTCCTACGCGCTCATCGGCGTGATGATCGGCGCTCTGGCCGCCGGCGCGTTCGGTGACCGGGTCGGCCGGCGTCGGATGATGCTGGTCAACATCGTCTGGTTCTCGGTCGGCATGGCGGCGACCGCCCTGGCCACCGACCTCGTCTCGTTCGGAATCCTGCGCTTTCTCACCGGGATCGGGATCGGCGGCCTGGTCGCGACCGCGGGAGCGATGGTCGCCGAGTTCGCGCCGGCCTCCAAGCGGAACCTGTTCAACGCGATCGTCTACAGCGGGGTCCCGGCGGGCGGTGTCCTCGCGTCCGTGCTGGCAATGCTGTTCGTCGATCAGATCGGGTGGCGCGGCCTGTTCTGGATCGGGGCACTGCCGCTCGTGACGCTGCTCCCGCTCGCGGTGCTGAAGATGCCCGAGTCCCCGCAGTGGCTCGCCGCACGCGGACGGTATGAGGAAGCCCGCGAGATCAGCACGCACACCGGAATTCCGGTGGATCTACGGACACGCCACCTTCGCCAGGAGCCGGCACCGGCTCCGGTGAAGCTCGGCTTCGCCGCGCTGGTGACGCGCCGGTTCGCCGTGCCGACGCTGTTGCTGGGAACGATGAGTTTCGTCGGCCTGTTGCTGACCTACGGTCTCAACACCTGGCTTCCGCAGATCATGGAGGCCAATGGATTCGACGCCAAGGGGTCGCTCTCGTTCCTGCTGGTCCTCAACGGCGGCGCGATCGTGGGCGGCCTGATCGCGGCCCGTCTCGCCGATCAGCGAGGCCCGCAGCAGGTCGTCGCGACATCGTTCTGTCTGGCCACCTTCGCGCTCGTGTGCCTGACATTCGGTCTCCCGCTGCCGATCCTGCTCGTCGCGGTCGCGGTTGCCGGCACGGGCACCATCGGGACCCAGGTCCTGATCTACGGTTTCGTGTCGAACTTCTACCCGACGGAGGCCCGCGGCGCGGGCGTCGCCTGGTGTGCCGGCTTCGGCCGCCTCGGCGGGATCGTCGGCCCGATCATCGGTGGCCTGCTGATCGGCGCCGGCGTCTCGTCGGGGACCGCTTTCTACCTGTTCGGCGGTATCGCGCTCGCCGGTGCGGCGGCCACGCTGATGGTCGTGACTCCGAAGGTCGCACCGGCCACCCCGATCACGTCGGCCACCCTCGCGGCCACCGACCTGTAACCGGCACAACCACTTTCATCAATCGGCCGGGCGGAGGACTCAGTCCTCCTCCAGGCCGTGTTCGATGACGTAACGGGTCAGTTCCACACGATTGCCCAGCTGCAGCTTCCGGAGCGTGGCCTGCACATGGTTCTCGACGGTCCGGTGACTGAGGGACAGCCGCCGGGCGATCTGCTTGGCGCTGAGCCCTTTCGCCACGAGTCGCAACACCTCGGTCTCCCGGTCCGTGAGGGACGGTGTCGCCGCCGAGACGTCGGGTTGCTGCGACATCCTGCGGTACTCGCCCAGGACGAGACCGGCGAGCCCGGGTGTGAACACGGCCTGCCCGTCCGCGGTCGCGCGGACCGCGGACACGAGTTCCTCGCGGGACGACGACTTCACGAGATATCCGCTGGCGCCGGCCTTCACGGCCTCGAGCACGTCGTCTCGCTCGCTCGAGGCCGAGAGCACGAGGATGCGGGTCCGTGGCGACACCTCGAGCACCGCCGCGGTTGCGTCGGCACCTGAGCCGTCGGGGAGTTGCATGTCCATCAGCACGACGTCCGGGGTGACCGCGGCCGCACGACGACCCGCGCTGCCCACCCCGTCGGCGGTGGCCACCACGTCGAATCCCTCGTCGGCGAGGTCACGGGCGACCGCGTCGCGCCAGATCGGGTGGTCGTCGACGACCATGATCCGCAACCGTCCTGCCGCACCGTCTGCCACGTGTTCGTCCTCCGACCCGACTGTGCCCATCGGTCCCTCCCTCAGTCCCGCCGACCCTCGGTCTGCCGACGTGGAACGGTGAACTCCCATTCGGTGCCGCCGCCGGGTTCGGTGTCGAGGACGGCCGTGCCGCCCACTGACTCGATTCTGCCGACAATGGATTTCGCGACACCGAGACGTCCCTGAGAGACCGCCTGTGCCAGTCGGCCCTCGACGATTCCGACACCGTCGTCACGTACGCTCACCACCACGTCGTCCCCCAGATCCTCTACCAGGATGAAGGCGCGCGCATCGGGTCCCGCGTGGTGGTGTGTGTTGTCGAGAGCGTTGACCACGGCGGCGCGGATCTCGTGCCCGATGCGGGCGGGTACGGGGACGGGGTCGGCGGGTGCACTCACCGAGACCCGATCGTCGGCGAACACCCTCAGTGCGGCCACGAGATCCAGCTCCCCGGTGCCCGGCACGCCGACGCCGTCCAGGTCGTCTTCGGCACCGGCATCCCCGGCGTCGGAGATCAATCGACGCAATGCGCGTTCCTGTTCGGCGGCCAACGACGCCAGTTCTGCTGTGGGGCCACCGATCTCACGACCTCGCCGGGCGATGAGCGCGAGCACCTGAAGCACTCCGTCGTGCACCTCGCGCGACAAGCGCTCACGTTCCTCGGCGGCCGCCGCGATACGCGCTGCGGCCGAGAGCTTCTCATGCGTCCGGCGGGCGTTCGCCGCGGCGAGTCCGACGGCCATACCGGTCGCGACGATCACGATGATCGTGGCGTTGCGTCCGAAGTTCAGGTTCAGCTCGCCCTTGACGAAAGTGCTCGTCCCGCCGACGACGAGGCCCGCGATGATCCCGTACGTCGGCCCGGCCAGGATGGCCACCGAGATCACCGCGTTGGTGGCCCACAGCGTCGTCGGCCAGGTCTGGTTGTGCCATGCCCACCCGGCGTCGGCGACATATGAGGTGGACAGCATCAGGCCGCAGACCGCGACGACCTCGGCGGTCACCCAGTAGCGGTTGCGGGCGAATCCGATGAAGTAACCGATGCCGCTGACCAGTGTCCAGGCGGTCAGCAGACCGAAGAGCGCCCACGCGACGGCACGATGCTCGAGGTCGTCGTTGATCGCGATCTGGAAGCCGAGCGCATACAGATACGACAGCAGCCGGAAGATCTGCGCACCACGCCACAGCGGGCCGACCGGATCGGCGTCGACGGCACGGGCCGGCAGTCCGGCCTCGGTGTGCCGCATCTGCGCGACCCACCGCGCGGACGGCTCTGCGCTCACGATGGTCCCGGGTCCCGGGGGTCCGGCTCGGACTCATCGGATTTCGGTGTCTCACCACCGTGCCTCGTGCCGCGCTCGGCCACCGCATCCGCGGTCGCATCGGGATCGGCGGTGTCCCACACGGGTTCACTGGGTTCGACCACGTGACCACCGGCGGCCTCCTGGTCGTCGGCCGCGCCCTCGCTGTCCTTCAGGTGCCGTATCGCGGTGTTGAGGAAGGCGATGAGCGGTACCGCGAGCAGGCCGCCGATGATCCCCGCCGAGACCAGCCCCGCGGCGATGCCCAGGACGACCGCGACCGGATGCAGTCGCACCGAACGTCCCAGCAGAAATGGTTGCAGCACATGGCTTTCGAGCTGCATGACGCCGACGACGATGGCGAGGGCCACGACGGCCGCGAGCCAGCCCTGGGTGATCAGTGCGACCAGCACCGCCAGCGAACCGCTCAGCAGGGCACCGACGATCGGGATGAACGCGCCCAGGAACACCAGCGACGCCAGCGGGAGTGCGAGCGGAACCTGCAGGATGGCGAGGCCGACGCCGATGCCGCAGGCGTCGACGAAGGCCACGGCGACCGTGGCCCGCACGTAGCCGACGAGCGTCCCGAATCCGGCGATTCCCGCTCGCCACACCCGGTCACGGGTCGCGACGGGTACGACGCCGACCGAGAACCGCCAGATCTGATCACCTCCGTAGAGGAAGAAGATGAGGAGGAAGAGTGTGAGCAGTGCGCCGGTGATGATCTCGCTCGCCGTGGTGGCGGTGGCGAGCGCGCCGCTGGTGACCCGATCCTGGTTGTGCTGCAGGAAGTCCAGGATGTCGGTACCCGCATTGCGCACCTGCTCGGGGTCGAGGTCGAGCGGTCCCTCGATCAACCACTCCTTGGTGCGCTCCACTGTTGCGCTGACCTCTTCGACGAGCTGCGGCACGCCCCGCATGAACTCGCGCACCACAAAGGTCATGACACCCGCGATGAATCCCAGCGCGAGCAGGATGTTGAGGAGCACCGCCAGGGATCTCGGCACCCCGCGACGGTCGAGGGCGTCGACCGCGGGCACGAGCATCGCCGCGATCAGGATCGCGAGCGCGACCGGGACCAGCACCTCCTCGAACTCCACGAAGAGCTTGGCGGCGACGTAGGCCGCGAAGAGGAGCAGGAGCAACCGCCACGCCCATTCCGCGGCGGCTCGCACCTGCGGGTGGACCCTGGCACGGTCGAGGGACGCGAGGTCGGGGGCAACATGCGGCCGACCGGCCGGTTCGGCTTCGCTCACGAGAGCAACAGTAGACAGTCGATCTACCCAATGGTGGTGGACATACGGCGATACAGCCTGGCCTAAGGTGTCACGTATGTCGGAGGATATTGGCTCGCCGGGGGACGTGACCCCTCGCTCGGCCACCCGTCCCCGCTTCTGGTGGGTGCGGTGGGTCCTCCTGGCCGTCGTCCTGGTGATCCTCGGTGTCGAGGTCGTGCTGATCTGGCCCGAGCTGAAGAAGGCCTGGCTACGCATCGGCGACATCAAATGGCACTGGGTGTTCGCCTGTGTCGTGGCCGCGATGCTGTCGATGGACAGTTTCGCGAAGGTCCAGCGCGCGCTGCTGCGTTCGGCAGGCGTCCGCGTCACCCAGTGGAAGTCGCTGTCGGTCATCCTCGCCGCCAACTCGCTCAGCCAGACGATGCCGGGCGGTCAGGTGCTGGCGCCCGCCTTCACCTACCGCGAGACGCGCAAGTGGGGTGCGACCCCGGTCGTCGCGTCGTGGCAGGTCGTCATGTCGGGGCTGCTGGCAGGCGTCGGCCTCGCCGTCCTCGGTTTCGGCGGCGCAATGCTCGCCGGTGCCAAGACCAGCCCGTTCTCCGTCGTGTTCTCGGTCGCCGGTCTGCTCGCGGTCGCGGTGGTCCTGCAGTACCTCGCCAGCCATCCGGAATCTCTGAAGAACACCAGCATCCGGGTGCTGGGCTGGATCAACCAGCTCCGCAACAAACCCGACGACCACGGCACCGAGAAGCTCTTCGAGACACTGGAGCAGCTCCGCGCGGTCCAGCTGACCAAACGCGACACCTCCATCGCCTTCGGCTGGAGCCTGTTCAACTGGGTCGCCGACGTCGCGTGTCTGATGTTCGCCTGCTGGGCCGTCGACGCGCACCCGAGCATCTCTGGACTCATGGTCGCGTACGCGGCCGGCAAGGCCGTCGGCACGGCGATCCCGTTGCTCCCGGGCGGTATCGGCGTGGTCGACGCCGTGCTGGTCCCGGCCCTCACCAGCGCCGGGATGCCCGCCGCCGACGCCATCACCGCCGTCCTGATCTACCGGATCATCAGCTACGTCTTCATCGCGGCGGTGGGCTGGGTGGTCATCGCGATCATGTTCCGCAGCCGGATCAGGCGCGACGACACGTTCATCGACGCGGTCGAGCGGGACGTCGACGCGGCCGCATCAGAGGACCCGTCCCGTTCGGAGTCCGGTCAAGGGTCCGACACTGATCCCCCGTCAGACCCGGTACGGTAGACCACCATGCCGATCCCGAACCCCACCGAGGCGGGGACCTCACCGGCGCGCGGGACCGCGACCGGGCCGGTTGCCGCCCTGTTCGACGCGGTGGCCATCACGATCTTCGTGGTGATCGGCCGGGCCAGCCACGAAGAGGGCTATGCACCGGTCGCCTTTCTGCACACGCTGTGGCCGTTCCTCGTGGGCTGCGCGGCCGGCTGGTCGATCACCTACGTGTACGCCCACGTGCGGTCCAGCGACTTCTTCGGCCACGACTTCCGTCCCGACCGTGTGGTGCCGGTCGGGATCGTCATCTGGTTCTGCACCGTGACCGTCGCGATGATCCTGCGCTTCATCCTCAGCCAGGGCGTGGCCGTCAGCTTCGTCATCGTCGCGACCGTGACGCTCGCCGTCTTCCTGCTCGGATGGCGCGCGGTCTTCGCCTACCTCGGCCGGCGCGCCGCCGACCGCTGACACACCGCGCCGATGTCCGCAAGCCACGCCGGTTGAGCCGACACCGAGCGCAGCGAGGCGTCGCGTCGAAAGCGCCCACCGGGCCGGCGGTGGCCTCGTCTACTCGATGATGGTCTCGACTACTTGATCGTGAAGTACTTCTGCGCCACCTGAAGCGCCGCGGTACCCGACTTCGGACCTTCGGTGTAGATCACGACCACCTGTCCGCCCTGGATGCCGACGAACCAGCCCGGTCCCTCCGGGCCGTTGGTGCCGACCAGCGCCTTCAGCCCGGGTGCCCGGGTGAGGTCGCTGGCATCACCGGTGGCCGCGGTGGCGGTCATCGCCTTCAAGATCGGTCCGACGAGAGCGGGGTCGAGGCCGCCGAGCTCACCGCCGGCGACCTTGGTGGGCACATTCCTCAGGACGAACGGCGGCACCGACGAGGGCTGACCCGCCGCGGCGCGTGCCATTGCGACGCCGAGCGCACCCATGTTGGTCATCGACATGTTCGTCTGGCCGGGGCGGTAACCGATGGTCGCGATACCGGGCTGGCCCGGCGTCGGAACGCTGGCCCCCGGCACGGTGAACTGGACACCGAGACCCAGGCGGTCGAGCAACGTGTCCGCCTGCTCGGGCTGCGGCCCGGCAATGCGTCCGACCTCGTCGAAGACCGGGTTCAGCGTCGAACCGACCGGGTAGGCCCGATCGATATCGATGTTGCGCTCGGCCGCATACGTGTTCTGCGCCATGCCCAGGATCGCGCCGGTCTGGGCGTCGAGGGTGAGGATCGTGGCGGGCTGCCCGACCTCGACCGCGGCGTCGCCGAGGGTCAGCTGCACACCCTGATCGACGGTCGACAGCACATCGGGTCCGGGCGGTCCCTGCTCACCTGCGAGGCGGCGCGGCCGGACGCCGGGGTTGACCATCTCGACCTGCCAGCCGGCTGTGGCGTCGCGGATCGCCTGCCAGTAGTTGGTCAGGCCGTCCTCGAGCGGCGACGACAGCCGACGGTCGGCCATGACGAGCTGATCGGTGCGGTTGACGCTCACGCCGGGAACACGCGCGGGGTCGCCCGCGAGAACCTGCATGTCCGGATCGCGCAGCGTGACGGCGATGACCGACTTACCCGGCGTCTCGGCCAGCTTCTCGCCGATGACCGCTGGGGTGATCAGCGGCGCGATCGGCGCGATCACGCCGGCCAGCGCTCGGGTCGTGGCCGCCAGATCGCGCGTCTGTGCAGGGTCGATGACGATTTCGTTCACCGGTTGGAGGTACATGAAGACCTTGTTCGAGCGACTGCGCACCGACGGTGAGGGCGTCGCGTCGGTCCGGATCTCGCGGAGGTGACCTCCGGCGCCGAGACCCGGATGCAGGATCGCCGGATCCCACGTGACCTTCCACCCCGACGACAACTTCCGGGCAGTTCCTTCACTGCTCGCCTCGTAGGCGCGTCCCTTGTCCCAGTTCCACTTCGTGGTCAGGGCGAAGGTCGCGGTACCGTCGCTGTATTCGACGGGTTTCTCGATGTCGACGTCGATCCGTTGCGCAGACATCGATTTCAGCGTCGTGATCAGACTGTCGCCGGCCTGACCGGGCGCGGTGGTGAGCTGCGCGGCACCGCCGGCGTCCTGTCGGCTCAGCGCGCTGGCGAATGCGTCGATGGCGGCAGCAGCACCGGTGTTCGACGATCCGGTGAGCGAACAGGAACTCACCACGACGGCACAGGTGACCGCGGCACAAGCGGCGGATGTTGCGCCCTTGACCCAGATCTTCATGACGACAATCTTCACTCTTGTCACACTCGAATTCGACGCTCCCAGCTTCCATTCGGGAATCAAGCCGGTCACGAACTCATCTCGTCCCGCAATCTGCGGGTCGCATCGGTCCGGGACGTATGGTTCGATCCACCAAACGGGGGACAAACCGCACCGAGTCCGGCCCGCGCCGACTGCGATGATGGAGCCATGGCTTTCACGGTGATCCCCGGCGACGATCGCATGGTCACGACGACCGACTGGCTCACCTCACGACACGGGTTCTCCTTCGGCGATCACTACGATCCCACGAACACCCACTTCGGTGCCCTCCTCGCGTTCAACGACGAGGAGGTGGCGGCCGGCGCGGGCTTCGACCTCCACCATCATCAGGAGAGCGAGATCGTCACGTGGGTGGTCTCCGGAACGCTCGTGCATCGCGACTCGGCCGGACACTCCGGAGTGCTCTATCCCGGTCTCGTCCAGCGGATGAGCGCCGGTACCGGGGTCGAGCACTCCGAGCGCAACGACTCCTGGCCCGAGCTGGCGGGTTCCGGGACCGAGCCGGTGCACTACGTGCAGATGTGGCTGATGCCCGACCGGCACGGGCTCACCCCGTCCTACGACCAGGCCGACGTCGCCGACCAGCTGTCGACCGGTGAGCTGGTCGCGGTCGCCTCCGGTGCCCCCGACCGGGGGGCGGCGATCTCCCTCGCCAACGCCGGCGCCACGCTCTACGCCGCGCGGCTGCGCGCAGGCGGGACCGTCGAACTCCCGGGCGCCCGGTTCACCCACCTGTTCGTCGTCGACGGGCAGGCCGCGGTCACCGTCGACGGGGAACCTGCGCCTCTGGACGCCGGCGACGCCGTCCGCGCCCTCGACGCCGAACTGATGTCGGTCACGTCCTCCGCCGGCGCCGAGATCCTCGTGTGGTCGATGGCGTCGGGGCTCGGCGGTTCCTGAGGCCCCACCCGCTGCACGAAACCTCCACACCGGGTAACCCCATGCCGGTTGAGCCGACACCGGGCAACCCCATGCCGGTTGAGCCGACACCGAGCGAAGCGAGGCGTCGCGTCGAAACCCGCCCGCCACCGACCCGCTCACCAGCACGGCGGGAGGTTTCGACGCGGTGGCTCGCTCCGCTCGCTACCGGCTCAACCAGCAACCGCGACCGCCGCGTGACATAGGAGCGTTGAGTAGGCGAGGAGCTTGCGACGAGCCGCCCCCGCTCGTTGAGTAGGCGAGGAGCTTGCGACGAGCCGTATCGAAACGACCTCACCGACCTCGGTCGTCCTTCGGCCAGCGCATCAGACCTATTCCGCCGTCCGCGACAGCGCGTGCAGGTCCTTCGCGGTCGGTGACTTCTCGACGGTGTCCGGGTCGGGGTAGGTCCGCAGCAACCGGTCGACGGTCCCGGCGGTGGTGACCGTGAACCAGTAGTGCTCGTTGCGGTAGTGGTGGAACCGGTGGTTGCGCCAGATCCTGCGGTAGAACGCGTGGCGCGGCCGGTAGTCGGAGTGGATCAGGTAGTGCGTCCACTCGTAGACCAGGCCGATTGCCGGCAGCACGACCAGGAAGGTCAGCCCGCGCTCGACGCTGGTGAAGACGACGAGCCCGACGATGAGGGCCGCGATCATCACCCCGATCAGCACCTGCCACGGGATGAAGATGAGCGGGATGTCGCGGGGATTGTGGTGATGCTCGCGGTGTTTGCGGGCGACGAGCGGGTCGACGGTGACCGGGCCCAGGCGCTTCGGTCGCCAGTGCAGGACGAAGACGTGGACCAGCCACTCCACCAGCGGGAAGCTCGCAACCATGATCGCCGGGACGAGTAGGTCGGCAAAACCCCAGCCGCCCAACCACACTCGTGCCGCCAGCGCGGTGACGAGGAAACCCGCCATGATCCACGGCGACGGATGCCGGAGGAACTCGGCGAATGCGTCGCGCAGCGACATCGAGTGCCGCGACCGCATGCGTCGTTCCTCGGCCGCGACCTGCCGGCGCGCCCTGATGTCGATCTCGTCGGCGGCCATCAGTGTTCCTCCTGTGGGTCGGTGATCTCGAGTGCCTCGCAGAGAGCGAGTAGTGCCGTCGTCGCGGGTGCGAGAAGGGCTCGGGCCGCGGCTTCGGCGCGTTCGGGTGCGTGCGCGGCGATGGTGTCGACGAGCGCGCGGTAGCCCTCGATGTTCCCGACCTCGGGTTCCAGGACCCCGGCCAGAGCGGGTACGGCGGGCTCGTAGGCGGCGCGCAGCGAGTTGTACATGAGCCGGAAGGCGATCGAGTCGGCCGCGTCGATGACGACGCTCCAGAACTCGAGGGCGGCGACCTGCTGGCCGATCGGGTCCGGCTCGGCGGCGAGACGATCCAGGACCGACCGGATCGCGACGAGATCGTCGTCGGTGGCACGTTGCGCCGCGAGGCGGGCGACCTCCGGCCCGACGGCGGCGCGCGCTTCGACGATCGACCGCGCGACACTCGGCACGAGCGCCCCTCCACGGAGGAGCAGCCGTGGCAACAGGTCGAGCCCGCCTGTGCGTGCAATGTCCTGGACGCGCGCGCCGTAGCCCTGCCGGATGGTCACGAGCCCGGCCGCGGCGACTCGTTTGAGCGCCTCGCGCACCGTCGGCCGGGACACCCCGAGCATCCGTGCCAGCTCTCGTTCGCTGGGGAGCGCTTCACCGGCGGCCAGATCGCCGGAGAGCACCCCCTCGACGATCTGGTCGAAGACGATCTCGGGTGCGCTCTGCTGGGTCACCGGCTCGAAGGGCATGCTGTGACGGTAGCCACCCTCGGTCAGGTGGTCAAGTGGTCAGACCAATTGTGCCGCATGCTCGCGACGTCGGCGGAGACGCGCCGGCCCTACGTAGCGGCACTCCGCTGAAGCGGTGATTCTGCAGGTCAGCGCAGCTGGTCGAGCAATCGCAGCCACACCTCGCTGACGGTCGGATACGACGGCACCGCGTGCCACAACCGCGACAGCGGCACCTCACCGACGATCGCGACCGTCGCCGAGTGCACGAGTTCGCCCGTCTGCGCCCCGACGAACGTCGCACCCACGAGGACGTCCCGCGCCGCGTCGACGACCAGAGAGGCGTACCCCGAGTAGTCCGGACCCAGCAGGTACGACCCGGCCACCGAGATGCCCCCTTCGGCGACGCGCACGTCGATGCCCGCGTCCTCCGCCTGCGCGTGGGTCAGCCCCACCGAGGAGATCTCCGGTCTGGTGAACACCACCTGCGGCACCGCGGCATGGTCCGAAACCGCGACGTACCGCGATCCGTCGAGGTCTCGCCCCTCCGCCCGCGCCGCGATGACGTCACCGGCCACCCGCGCCTGATACTTGCCCATATGCGTCAACGCGTTACGGCCGTTGACATCTCCGACCGAGTACAACCACGGATGCCCCGGCACGGTGAGGTGATCGTCGACCGTCAACGGTCCCTTGGCCGCCAAACCCAGCGAGTCGAGGCCCACATCGGTTGTCGCCGGCGACCTTCCGGCCGCGACCAGGATCTCGTCGACGGTGAGCTCCCCCGCACCGTCGCCCGCGAGCCGGACGACCGCCGGGCCGCCGTGCAGTCGTCCGTATCCCGAGGCAGTGGCGTCGGTTCGTTCGACCGCCTCGATCGTCGTCCCGAAGCGGATGTCGGCGCCGCGAGCCCGCAGCGCGTCGGCAACCCGTTCCCCTGCAAAGGGTTCCATCCGCGGCAACAGCCGGTCCCCGCGGATGGCCATGACCAGGCTGCGCACCCCGAGGTCGAGCAGCCACGTCGCGGCCTCACACGCCACCACCCCGCCGCCGAGAACCACCACCCGTTCCGGGATCTCGAGGATGTTGGTGGCGTCGCGCGAGGTCCACGGCAGCGCTTCGCGCAGTCCGGGGACGGGCGGGACCGACGCGGTGCTGCCGGTCGCGATGACCACGGCCTCGCGGGCCGTCACCAACCGGTCGCCGACGCGGACCTGCTTCTCGCCGACGATCCGGCCGTGACCGCGGATCACCTCGATGCCGGCACCGTCGGCCCACTGCACCTGGCCGGAGTCATCGTGCGTGGCGGCGCTGTTGTCGAGACGCCCGGTGACGGTGTCCCGCCAGCCGAGCACGGCGTCGGCATCCGGATTCGGCGCCGATGCCCGTTCGCGGGACCCGGCCAGTGACCGCGCCTCCTCGAGGGCGTTGCCGGGTCCGAGCAGCGCCTTGCTCGGCATGCAGGCCCAGTACGAGCACTCCCCACCCATCAGTTCGTGTTCGACGATCGCGGCCGTGCGATCGCTTCCCCGTATCGCGTAGTCGGCAGCATTCTCGCCCACCGGACCACCGCCGATCACGACGACGTCGTAGCTGGTTTCTCCCACCATGGATCCACCGTAGGGACCGACCGGGGACCTCGTGCGATTTCGCCGGTACCGAACGCTGCTGACGGATCGCCCATCCGGTGACAGGATGGAGCGCGTGACTGCTTCGAATACCGACCTCAAGTCCGGACTCGACCTCGACTGGGTCGACGATTCCGTCCGCATCCAGGACGATCTGTTCGCCCACGTCAACGGGAAGTGGCTGGAGTCGCATGTCATCCCCGACGACCGTTCGGTCGACGGCGCCTTCCACGTGCTGCGCGACAACTCCGAGGAGAACGTCCGCGACATCATCACCGAATGCGCCGAGTCGAGCCCCGCGAGCGGCTCCGACGCACAGAAGATCGGTGACCTCTACGCGTCGTTCATGGACACCGATCACATCGAGGCACTCGGCATCGGCCCGATCACCGGGGAACTCGAGAAGATCGCGGCCGTCGACTCGGCGGACGCGCTCGCCCGACGCATCGGCCGGCTCCAGCGTCACGGCGCCGGTGGACTGTTCGGCTATTACGTCGACACCGACGCCAAGAAGTCCGACCGCTACCTTGTGCACGTCACCCAGTCCGGCCTCGGATTGCCGGACGAGTCGTACTACCGGGAGGACAAGCACGCGGGGACCCGGACCGCCTACGTCGCACACGTGGAGCGGATGTTCGCCCTCGCCGGCTTCGACGATGCCGCCGCCCGCGCCGCCACCATCCTCGATCTCGAGACCGCCATCGCGGCCGAACACTGGGACGTCGTCCGGCGCCGCGACGCCGAACTCACCTACAACCTGATGACGCTGGACGACTTCGCCTCCGCCGCCGACGGTTTCCCGATCGGTGAGTGGCTGGGCGGTCTGGGCACCACCGGCGATCCGACCTTCGCCGAGGTCGTCGTCGCGCAGCCGTCCTTCGTGTCCGGAGCGTCGGCACTCATCGCCTCACGCCCGCTCGAGGAGTGGAAGACGTGGCTGACGTGGCGCCTGCTCCATTCCGCCGCGTCGTATCTGTCGTCGGACTTCGTCGACGAGAACTTCGAGTTCTACGGCCGCACCCTGACGGGCGCGGAGACCATCCGCGACCGCTGGAAGCGCGGCGTCGGCTTCGTCGAGGGCGCGATGGGGTTCGCGGTCGGCAAACTCTATGTGGCCAAGCACTTCCCGCCCGAGGCGAAGGCGCGCATGGACGAGCTCATCGCGAACCTGGTGAAGGCCTACCGCCGCAACATCTCCGAACTCCCGTGGATGACCCCGGACACCCGGGAGAAGGCCCTCGCCAAGCTCGAGAAGTTCACCCCCAAGATCGGCTACCCGGTCAAGTGGCGCGACTACAGCGCACTGAGCGTCGACCGCGGTGATCTCATCGGGAACGTCGCGCGCGCATCGTCGTTCGAGCAGGACCGGGAATTCGCCAAGATCGGTGGGCCGGTCGACCACGACGAATGGTTCATGACCCCGCAGACGGTCAACGCCTACTACAACCCGGGCATGAACGAGATCGTCTTCCCCGCGGCCATTCTGCAGCCGCCGTTCTTCGATCCCGAGGCCGACGACGCGGTCAACTACGGCGGCATCGGCGCGGTCATCGGGCACGAGATCGGCCACGGCTTCGACGACCAGGGCGCGAAGTACGACGGCGACGGCAACCTCATCGACTGGTGGACCGACACCGACCGCACCGAGTTCTCCTCACGCACACGTAAACTCATCGACCAGTACGGCGAGTTCACCCCGACCGGCCTCGACCCCGAGCACAAGGTCAACGGCGACTTCACCATCGGGGAGAACATCGGCGATCTCGGCGGTCTGTCGATCGCGCTCGTCGCCTACGAGATCGCCCACGAGGGGCAGGATCCGCCGGTCATCGACGGCCTCACCGGAACGCAGCGCGTGTTCTTCAGCTGGGCCCAGATCTGGCGCACCAAGACCCGGGACGCCGAGGCGATCCGCCGCCTGTCCATCGACCCGCATTCGCCGCCGGAGTTCCGGTGCAACGGCGTCGTGCGCAACGTGGACGCGTTCTACGAGGCGTTCGACGTGAAGCCCGGCGACGCACTGTATCTCGAGCAAGACCAGCGGGTCCGGATCTGGTGAACGACGCACCTGGGGCCGGCGGCGCCTCGCCCGATGGCGCCCCGGTACCGCGACCCGGGGCACCGGAATCCTTCGTCCTCGCGAAGGGACGCGATCTGACAGTCGCCCTACTCCGGCCCGTCGGCGCGGCCATCGTGTTGCTGATCGGATACTTCTTGTTGCCGATCAACAGGACGAGCGATCTCAACATCCTCGGACTGACGGTCGGCGCCTTCCTGCTGGCATCTTTCTGCGTCTGGGAGGTCCGGAAGTTCGCCCGGTCGGTCCATCCGCTCGCGACCGCAATGGAGATGCTCGTCGCACTGTCGACGTTCTACGTCGTCGTCTTCGCCACCACGTATTACCTGTTCTCCGAATACGACCCGGGCAGCTTCAACGAGTACCTCAGCCGCGTGGACGCCCTGTACTTCTGCCTGACGGTGTTCACGACAACCGGTTTCGGCGACATCGCGGCGTATTCGCAGGGCGCCCGCATCGCGGTGTCCATCCAGATGGCCAGCACCCTCGTGCTCCTCGGACTCGGTCTGCGATTCCTCAATCTGCTGATCAACCAGAAACGCCAGGCCACCGGAGGGTGACCTGGCGTCGCCGGGTGTCAGCGCGAGCGATCAGTGATCGCCCTCGCCGGAGCGATCAGTAGTCGTCGTCGCCGTAGACGATCAGGCCGCGAATGTTGTTGCCCGCGAGCATGTCGTCGTAGGCCTCGTTGATCTGATCGAGCCGGTAGGTCTTGGTCACCAGATCATCGATATTCAGCTTGCCGGCACGGTACTCGTTGAGCAGCGCCGGCACCTGGGTCCGGGGGCTGGCACCACCGAAGATCGCGCCCTGCACCCGCTTCTGCAGCAGGGTGAGCTCGAAGAGGTTCATCTGCGCGTCCATCGACGCGTAGTTGCCCATGCCCACCACGACGACCTGTCCGCCCTTGCCGGTGAGGGCCAGGGCGGGCGCGATCATCGAGCCGTCGATCTCACCGACGGTGAGGATCGTCGTGTTGGCCATCCGGCCCCAGGTGATGTCGCCGATGGCCTCGGCCGCCGCCTCCATCGACGGGAAGGTGTGCGTCGCACCGAGTTTTTCGGCCATCTGCAGCTTGAAGGGCACGGGGTCGACCGCGATGACGTGGCGCGCACCGGCCGCCGCGGCGCCCTGGACCGCGTTGATGCCCACACCGCCGATGCCGACCACGACGACGGTGTCGCCGGCATGCGTCCCGCCGATCTCAACTGCGGAGCCCCAGCCGGTCGCGACACCGCACCCGAGGAGTGCCGCCGCCTGGAGCGGGATGTCGTCCTCGATCTTCACCAGCGAGGCCTGATTCACGGTGATGTAGGGCGCGAAGGTCCCGAGCATGCACATCTGGACGAGCGGAAGTCCGTCATGGGTGTGCGCACGGTTCGTGTCGTCGGCGATCGAGAGGCCGGTCAGCAGCCGTGCACCCTCGTCGCAGATGTTCTGCTGTCCTCGCGAACACGGCTCGCAGGTCCCGCAGGCCGGGATGAACGCGGTGACGACGTGGTCGCCTTCCTTGAGGTTGGTGACGCCCGGGCCGACCTTGGTCACCACGCCGGCACCCTCGTGACCACCCAGAACCGGCATCGGGGCGGGGCTGTCGCCGGTGCGGAGGTGATGGTCGCTGTGGCACAGACCCGAGCTGACAAGTTTGACCTGGACCTCGCCCGCCACCGGATCGCCGAGCTCGAACTCCTCGATCTGCCACTTCTCACCCGGATTGCGGAGAACTGCACCTTTGGTCTTCACATGTGCTCCTTACTCGTGCCGCCCCGGAACAGGGCGTTAGATATCGCCGTCTGCTTATGCAACGTACATCACATGGTGGTCCAAGACCGCGGTCGCCGCAGCCATTTCACGTGATCCGTCTCGCGCGTTCGCTCCGGCCTGCGGCCGGCGCCGAATCGGTTGCATGCGACCGTCCTCGAGCCCCTCGTCGGCACGTGAGAGCAACACTTGGAACGATGGCCCCATGCCGGACAAGACCGATTCGAGTCCCCGTCCCACCCGCAAGCTCCGCTGGCTGATCCCGGCCCTTCTACTCCTCGCCTGGTTGATCGTCGGCGGGATCACGGGCCCCTTCGCCGGCAAGCTCGCGAGCGTCGCGAGCAACGACAGCAGTTCCTTCCTCCCGGCGTCGGCGGAGTCCACGCAGGTCCAGAACCTCCTCGCCGACTTCCAGGACACCGACGAGATCCCCGGCATCGTCATCGCCGAACGCTCGGGCGGGATCACGCCCGGCGACCTCGAGTTCCTGCGCACCACCACCTCCGAGGTGGCCGGTCAGCCCGGATTCGGACCGGCGGTCTCGCCGCCGATCCCGTCGCAGGACGGTCAGGCCGCGCAGGTCTTCGTCCCGATCGACAGCGCGGGCGAACCCGCCGACACCGTGGAGATCTTGCGCGACAAGCTGGCCGACGCGCCGGACGGTCTGACCGTCGCGGTCACCGGCCCCGCCGGCCAGGTCGCCGACCTCGGGGAGGCCTTCGCCGGAATCGACGGCCTGCTGCTGCTGGTCGCGGGCACCGTGGTGATCCTGATCCTGATCGTCGTCTACCGCAGCCCGATCCTGCCGTTCGTGGTCCTCATCTCCGCGGTCTTCGCCCTCGGACTCGCGTCGGGCCTCGTCTACTTCCTGACCAAGCAGGGCGTTCTCGACCTCAACGGTCAGAGCCAGGGCATCCTGTTCATCCTGGTCTTCGGCGCGGCCACCGACTACGCGCTGCTGCTCGTATCCCGATATCGGGAGGAGTTGATCGCGACCGAGGACAAGTACGCGGCGCTCCGGCAGGCGTGGCGCGCCACGATCGAGCCGGTCGCCGCGTCGGCGGGCACCGTCATCGCCGGTGTCCTCTGTCTGATGCTGTCCGACCTGAACTCCAACAAGAGCCTCGGCCCGGTCGCCGCGATCGGCATCCTCGCGTCCTTCCTGGCGTCGATGACGTTCCTCCCCGCCGCCCTCGCGCTCCTCGGCCGGACCGCGTTCTGGCCGCTGCGCCCCCGGTACGCCCCGCAGACCTCGGCCGACAGCGGTGCCACCCACCGCCTGTGGAAGCGCATCGCCGACACGGTCGCGTCCAAGCCGCGCGCCATCTGGGCCGGCACCCTGATCCTGCTGCTCATCGGCGCGGCATTCGCCCCGACCTTCAAGGCCGACGGCATCGCGTCGACCGACTTCTTCATGGGCTCGGTCGAGTCCGTGGAGGGCGCCGAGATCCAGGCGAGACATTTCGACGCCGGTAGCGGTACGCCCACCTACGTCATCGCCGATCAGGGCGCAGGCACCGCCGTACTCGACGCGGTCCGCGCGACCGACGGTGTCGCCGGCGCCGAACTGATCACCGAAGGCAGCGCGCCGATGGTCCGTGACGGCAAGGTCGCCGTCACCGCCACGCTGACCGACAATGCGGAGTCACTCGCCGCCCAGGACACCGTCGCCGACATCCGTTCGGCGGTCGGCCAGGTCCCGAACGCGAACGCCCTGGTCGGCGGCACCACCGCCATCGATCTCGACACCCGCGAGACGTCCATCCACGACCGCAACCTGATCATCCCGATCGTGCTGATCGTCGTGTTCCTGGTCCTGGTGGCGCTGCTGCGCAGCGTCCTCGCGCCCGCGATCCTGCTCGCGACGACCGTGCTCTCCTTCGCGACGACGTTGGGTGTGGCCGCGCTGCTGTTCAACGGTCCGTTCGGCTTCCCCGGCGCCGACCCGGTGGTCCCGCTGTTCGCCTTCGTGTTCCTCGTGGCGCTCGGCATCGACTACAACATCTTCCTGATGACCCGGGTGCGCGAGGAGGCGCTCCGGCATGGCACCCGCATCGGCATGATCCGCGGGCTCACCGCGACCGGCGGCGTCATCACCTCGGCCGGAGTCGTGCTGGCGGCGACCTTCGCGGCCCTCGCCGTGATCCCACTCCTGTTCCTGGTACAGGTGGCCTTCCTGGTGGCGTTCGGCGTCCTCGTCGACACCCTCATCGTGCGTACGCTCCTGGTTCCCGCACTGACCCTGGACATCGGACGCAAGATCTGGTGGCCGAGCGCGCTCGCAAAACGGGAAGAAGAGGACACGACACCGGAATCCGTCCTCGAGAGGGCGTAACATCAGCTGTGACAAGCGAATTCACTAATTCCAACACCGTCGGCACGGTAACGCGTTAGCGTCAGGTATTCGCATTCCCACGTCGGTTGGCTGGTGATCTCATGACCCTTATCGAACACAAGGAAGAGGGCCGCCAGGACTTCTCGTCACTGCGGCAGGGCGGTCTCAACTGGGACTCGTTTCCATTGCGACTCTTCGTCAAAGGGAACTCCCGGTTCTGGGATCCGGTGGCGATCGACTTCTCCCGGGACGCGCAGGACTGGGTGGAGCTGAACGACGAACAACGGCGCAGCGCAACCTATCTGGTGAGTCAGTTCATCGCCGGGGAGGAGGCGGTGACCGAGGACATCCAGCCGTTCATGAAGGCGATGGCGACCGAGGGCCGCTTCGGTGACGAGATGTACCTGACACAGTTCTGTTTCGAGGAGGCCAAACACACCCAGGTCTTCCGGATGTGGATGGACTCCGTCGGACTGACCGGCGACCTCCAGCCCTTCGTCGCCGACAATCCCTTCTATCGCCGCTTGTTTTACGAGGAGTTGCCGGCGTCTTTACACGCCCTCGAACACGACGCGTCGCCGCGTAACCAGATCCGCGCGAGCGTCACCTACAACCACGTCATCGAGGGCAGCCTGGCACTCACCGGCTATCACGCCTGGCAGAAGGTCTGTACGCGGTTCGACATCTTCCCCGGCATGCAGAAGCTGATCCGGTTCATCAGCGACGACGAGCGGCGCCACATGGCATGGGGCACCTTCACCTGCCGCCGTCACGTCGCCGCCGACGACTCGCTGTGGGCCGCCGTCGGCGAGCGCATGGACGAACTCCTCCCCTTGGCGCTCGACATGATCGACTGGGTCAACCAGCAGTTCGACGAGCAACCCTTCGGGCTCGACAACAACGAGTTCCTGACCTATGCCGCCGACCGCGCCCAGCGCCGGCTCTCCGCGATCGAGTCCGCCCGCGGACGCTCGGTCGCCGACATCGACGTCGACTACTCCCCAGAAGTCCTCGAGGACGCCATGGGCGAGGACGACGCGGTGCGGTTGCAGATGTGACCCGCTGCCCCGCCGGCTGAGCCGGCACCCCCAACCCCCGACGGCTGAGCCGGCACCGAGCGCAGCGAGGCGCCGCGTCGAAGCCCCCTACCGCACGTCCAGATCGACGACGTCACGGCACCGCGCGTCGACGAGCCCCCGTTGGTGGCTGACCAGCACCAGACCCGCGCCGTCGTCGACCAGTTCCTGGAGTAGCCCGATCACGGCCCGCGCCGAGACGGGGTCGAGCATGGCGATCGGTTCGTCGCACAGCACGAATCGCGGAGCCTGAACCAGAAGGCGCCCGACGCATGCGCGCTGGAGTTGACCGTCGGAGACCTCTGCGGGGAAGCGGTCGAGCAGGGCGGGGTCGAGGCCCACACGTGCCGAGCTCACCTCGACGTCACAGTTCCGTCGTGCGATGGTGGCGGGTTCGGCAACGATCTTCCGCAGAGTCCAGCGCGGGTTGACGACCATGCGCGGGTGCTGAGCGAGCAGTCCGATTGTCCCCGGCCGCGGTTCCACGCCGTGCTGCTCGACGGAGCCCGCCGTGGGTTCGGCGAGTCCGGCGAGGATGCGCAGGAGCGTCGTCTTGCCGCTGCCCGACCGGCCGACGATCCCGAGGACGGATCCCGCGTCGACGGAGACATCGACGCCGGTGAACACCTCCCGGCCACCGAAACGCGCGGTCAAGCCTCGCCCGATCAGTGCCGCCGTCATGAGACGGCCTCGAAGAATGCGGCGACGTACTCGTCGGCGGACGTCGCGAGTTCGGTCGGCGTGCCCTGCTCCACGATCCGGCCGGCGCGCATGACCGCGATTCGGTCGGCACCCCCCTGCCGGCTGACCCCGTCCGAGCCCCACACATCAGCCGCACCCCCCTGCCGGCTGACCCCGTCCGAGCCCCGCACATCAGCCGCACCCCCCTGCCGGCTGAGCCGGTCCCGAGCGAAGCGAGGCACCGCGTCGAAGCCCCCCGCCCCCTGCCGGCCCCCGACCATCGTCTCCACATCGTGGGTGATCACCAGAACAGCGGCGCCGCGTCGAGCGGTGGCCGCCAGGAGGTCCCAGATCGTGGCCGCGAGTTCGGGGTCCAGTGCGGAGGTCGGCTCGTCGGCGACGAGGATCTGTGGGTCGCCGGCGAGGGCTGCGGCGATCGCTGCGCGCTGGGCCATCCCGCCGGACAGTTCGTGCGGGTAGAGCCGCAGAGCGTCTGGATCGAGGTGGACCGCCAGGCACAGCTCGACGGCGTCGCGCGGGCCGTCGAGCCCGACGATCACCTCGTCGAGCTGTGAGCCGAGCGTACGAACCGGTGTGAACGAGGTGGCCGCCGACTGCGGCACCAGCCCGACGCGGCGCCCACGCAGCGTCCGCCAGCGCGGGTCACGGCCTGCGATCTCGTCCCCGATGAAGGTGTCGTTACCCAGTGACATCCGCCCGGTCACGTTCGACCCGGGTGGGAGCAGTCCGCAGAGCGCGGCGGCGACCATCGACTTCGCGCATCCCGATTCGCCGACGAGCGCGGTCAGCGAACCGGCCGGCAGATCCAGCGTGACGTCGTCGAGTACCCGAACCGCTTCGCGACGCCGGGTGGCGACGTCGACCGTCAGGCCGTCGAGACGAGCGCTCACCGCCACACCTCCCCGGCCGGCGGTAGCGTGGCCCGACGCAGCGAGGCGGCAGCTCCCGAACACGCGACCGCGGTGACCATGAGCGCCACGCCGGGTACCACCAGCGTCCACCAGGCGCCGGTGAGGACGTCGCCGCGGGCTTGCCCGAGGAGGGTGCCCAGGCTGGCGGCGTCCGGCGAGAGGCCGACGCCGAGGAACGACAGGGTCGTCTCATGCCACACCGCATGCGGGAGCAGCACCGTCATCGCGACCAGTACCTGACCGGAGACAGCGGGCATGAGGTGACGGGTCGCGATGAACGTCCGCGACGCGCCCGCGAGCCGCGCGGTCTCCACCCACCCGGCCGACGTCGCCTCCAGTAACTCGGCACGCACCACACGTGCCACGGCCGGCCAGTGGGTCAGCGCGATCGAGGCGATGATCGCCACCGGTTCGCCCCGCCACATCGCGGCGATCACCACTCCGACGACCAGGTGTGGAAGCGCGTTGACGGCGTCGACGACGCGCATGACGATCGCGTCCACCCAGCCGCCGGCGGCCACCGACGCGATCCCGACGACGACGCCGAGGACGGTGGCGAGTATCGCGCAGGCGAGTGCGATGACCAACGAGATCCGCAGGCCCTCCGCGGCGCGGGCCCCGAGGTCGTATCCGGAATGGTCGGTGCCCAGGAGGTTGTCTTCGCTCGGGGCGCGCAGGGCATGGGCGAAGTCGGCGGTCTGATCCCCGGCGGCGAGTGGCCACCCCACGGCGAGGATCCCGATGACGCCGAGCACGATCCACGGTGTCCCGAACCCGAGCCGATCACGCGCTGCGGCCCAACGCCCCTCGACGCGGAACGCCGACGCACCGACCGCGGTCATGCGCGCAGCCCGATCCGCGGATCGATCCAGATGGCGGCCGCATCCGAGAGCGCCGATCCGACGAGCACGAGCACAGCCGATCCGACGGCCAGCGGCGCGAGGAGTGCGAAGTCGAGTGCCACCGCCGAATCGACGAGAGCCTCGGCGAGACCCGGCCAGCCGAAGACGGTTTCGACGATCGCGGCACCGGCGATGAGTTCGGGCAGTCTGGTCCCGAGCAGTGCCAGGGTCGGCAGCACCGACACCGGCACGATGTGCCCGCGCAACAGCGTCCATCCGCCCACCCCGCGGGCCCGCGCGCCCCGAACCGCATCGGAGGCCGACGCATCCACGACCGCCGAACGCATCGTCAGCAGCAACCACGGGATCATCGAGATCGTCAGGGCCAGATACGGCAGCGCCGCGTGCGTCAGCAGACCGTCGAGCGAGTGGTCATCGCCCGGACGGCGGGCACCCGAGGACGGAAACCACCCGAGCCCCACCGCGAATGCACTGACCAGCACGAGCGAGACCACGAACGGCGGAGTCGCGGCGAGCATTGCGGCCAGCGCCGTGCACACGCGATCGAGGAGCCCACCGCGCCGCATGCCGATGACCGCGCCGAGGACGATCGCGACGGTGGCCGCAGAGATCAACGCCGACAACGACATCCCGAGGGTGAACGGCACACGATCGGAGATCACGTCCGCCACCGGTTGACGCATGGTCGACGACCACCCGAGGTTCCCCTGGAGCACGGCCGCCCACCACTTCCACCAGGCCTCGAACCAGTGGTCGTCGAGTCCGTAGGCCTGTGTGACGGCGTCCCGCTGTGCCTGGGTCGCCGACTGGTGGTTGTCACCGAGGTGAGCGGTGAGCGGATCGAACGGCGAGGCCGCGGCAACCGCGAACACCGCCAGCGACACGAAGAGCACAGTCGGGACCATGACCAGGAAGCGACGGCCGAGCAGTCGCATCGCGGGCCCGGTGCGCGAACGGCGTCGCGCTTGTTCGCCTGTCCCGGTGGCGTTTTCCGCGGCGAGGTCCACCACGGCTGCGGACCGCCCGGCGTCCGGCCGGATCCGCGTGGTCACGAGGCCGGTGACCAGGACGGCAGATTCCACCACGGTCCCCATGTGACGCCGTGCGAGTGGGGTTCGAGGATGGGCGCATCGTGCGACCACCCGGCGCTCCGCGCGACGTAGGTGTGATGGACGAAGGCGAGGAAGACCTGCGACGGTTGGCGCGCATAGACCTGCTGGATGCGGCGGTACCGCTGGTCGTTCTCCGGCCCCGACGCCGATTCTCTTGCGGTGTTGAGCAATTCGTCGAGACCGGGAGCCGTGAAGTTGCCCGGGTTCGAGTAGGGTGACGAATCCGGCACGCGGGTGTGCAGCGCGTCGTAGACCTGGGAATCGATGCTGTACGGGGTGGCACCGCCGCCGAGAAAAGCGGCAGCCGAGCCCATCTTGGTGTCGATCTCGTCCCAGCTGGTGCCTCGCGTCAACACTTCGACGCCGATCTTCTTCATCGACGCCGCGAATGCCACGGCCAGATCGCGACGCAGGGTGTCCTCGGCGTTGTACAGAAACGGGAAGCTCGCACGAACCCCGTCCCGCACACGCACGCCGTCGGGACCGGTGCGCCAGCCCGCGTCGTCGAGGATCGACGAGGCCCGGGCACGGTCGTGGGCGAACTGGGCGGCGGCGTCGTAGGAGCTTCCGTAGACCTCCGCGATCGGAGTGCTGGCCGGCTCGCCCTTGCCCATCAGCACGTCCTCGACGAGCGCCGACCGGTCCACGCCGATGTTCATCGCCAGCCGCGCCGAAGGGTCTGCGGTGAAGGCGTTCTCGGCCGGCAGCGACACTCCCCGCCAGTCCGCCGACGCCACCACTGCGACGTCGACCCCGGAACGTTCGGCGAATCCGTCGGCCAGACGCGGCGGAAGGCTCGCCCCGTCGACCTCGCCGGTCTGCAGGAGCTGCGCCCGGGAATTGTCGTCGGGCACATGGGTGTAAACGATCCTGCGCACCGACGGCACATCACCGGCGCGGTCGTCGCGGGCGACGAGGACCGCCTGGTCGGGGTCGAGGGATTCGAGACGATACGGGCCGGTCCCGACAGGTTCGGTGTTGATCGCCCACTGCGCAGCGGGGGCGGCCTCCACCCTTTCCGACGGAACGATGCCGAGGAGCAGATACGGCGAAGGGTCCGCATCCGTGTTCGTGGTCAGCCTGATCGCCTGCGGCCCATCGGCATCGACGGTCACGATCGGGGCGAAGTCGGTGGAGATGCCCGAGGCGACCTTCGGGTCGACGACGGCGCGATAGGTCGCCACCACATCGGCGGAGTCGAAGGCACTGCCGTCCGAAAAGGTGACACCGCCCTTCAGCGGCACCCGCCACGTGCGTGGTGCGATCCGTTCGGGCGCCGACGCGGCGAGCGCAGGAATGAGGTCGGGCACACGGTCGTCACCGTCGGCAGCGGGAGCCAGCAATCCGTCGTAGATCGGCGAGACACCCAACTGTCCGTAGCCGAGGATCGGATTGAAGCGGTCGAGATCCTGGCTCTCAGCGAGCACGATCTGATCCGACGTCGCCATGTCCTCACTGCCGGCACATGCCCCGAGGACTGTCCCCGCGAGCAGCATCGTTGCAACCGAGACGATCACCGGCCGTCCGCGGCGTCCGAGGGGCGGGCGGCCTACACGTGTCGTCACAGACATATGTTCTCCCAGACATACATCGGTCGCCACTCGACCCGACGATTGCCGCCGGTGGTGTATATCGAGGGGGTGGGACGAGCAGAGGAGGTACCGGTGAGCGATTTCGACGCGGACTCGTGGGCGGCGCGCTTCACCCTGCTCAGCGACCCGACGCGGCTTCGCCTCGTCGCCGAGATGCATGCCCACCCGGGCTCGACGGTCGCCGAACTCGCCGCCGCCATCGGGATCACCGAGAATGCTGCCTCGCAGTCGATCCGCGCCCTCCGCGACCAGGGCTGGGTGCGGTCGGAGAAGATGGGCCGGATGGTGCACTACGAGGTCGTCGGCGACGCGATCGTCCATCGCATCCTCCACGACATCATCGGAGTCGGTCACATATCCCCAGCTCACGGACATGATCACGCACACCCGTGACAAGGGATTAGAACACGTTCTAATCTTGTCGCGTGGATGTCTCGTTCGATGCGACCAAACGGGAACTGACGACCGACCAGGGCACCCTGCGCTACCACGAGGCGGGTGACGCCGACGCACCCCCGCTGATCCTGCTGCACGGCTCCGGCCCCGGCGTCACCGGTTGGCGCAACTACCGCGGAAACCTCGGCCATTTCGCGCAGACGCACCACTGTTACGTCATCGAGTTCCCCGGGTTCGGGGTCAGTGACGCGGTCGAGGGCCACCCGGTCCTCACCGCCGGTGGATCGGTCATCCGGTTCATGGATGCGCTCGGCATCGACAAGGCCCCCATGATCGGCAACTCCATGGGAGGGGTCGTCGGCGTCAACCTGGCGATCAAGAAGCCCGACCGCGTGGAGAAGCTCGTCACCATCGGCGGCGTCGGCCCGAATGTGTTCAGCCCGAGCCCCAGCGAGGGCCTGCGGCTCCTCCAGGAGTTCACCGATGCCCCCGACAAGGACAAGCTCGTCCGCTGGCTGAACTCGATGGTCTTCGACCGTTCCCTGGTCACCGAGGAACTCATCGAGGAACGCTGGGAAGCCGCCATCAATCCAGACGCGCAGAAGACCGCCCAGATGATGTATGGCTCTGCGGCTTTCGAGATGCAGCAGCAGTTCATGGCCGCCTCCGACACGCCACCGTACTGGGCGTCGATGCACAAGGTCGCCTGCCCGACCCTGCTGACCTGGGGCCGCGACGACCGCGTCAGCCCGCCCGACATGGCGATGGTCCCCATGCGGCTCATCCCCGACGCGGAACTGCACATCTTCCCGAAGTGCGGCCACTGGGTGATGATCGAGGCCAAGGAGGCCTTCGAGGCGACGGTCACCTCCTTCCTGACCCGCTGACCGCGGGACTGTTCCCCTCCCGCTTGGCAGACCCGACTAGCGGGAAGACTGACTTTCGCTCACGAGATCCGTTCCCGCTCACCCGTGACCGGTGAGCGGGAACGGATCATGTGAGCGCTCCTTCGGCAGGGAACCCAACCCTTGCGCGCTGCGTCGTATTTCTCATGCCACCCTTCCCCACCGATCGGTTCGGGCTCATCCATCGGGATGCGGCACTGAACGCAGGATTCTCCGACGAGCAACTGTCCGGCGCCACCGCCCGGCGCGAGCTCGTGCGCCTGATCCCGGGAGTCTGGACCCCCGCCCTCGACGTACCGACCGGCGCGGACTCTCTGGAGAAACGGCACCGTCTGCGTGCGCTCGCAGTCGCGACCTCGGGCCCCGCCGACGGCCATCCGCTCAGCCATGTCTCCGCCGCCGCCCTCCACGAACTGCCCATGCTTCATCCGGACCTGAGCCTTGTCCACGTGACGACCGGCAGAACCTCAGGCGGGTCGATCCGCGCACACCGTCACCTGCATGCCGCGCCACTCGAGGCCGGCGAGGTGGTCGAGGTCGACGGTATTCGTGTCACCTCCATCGAACGCACCGCCGTCGACGTCGCGACGATGAGCAACTTCGACCAGGCTCTCGTCATTTTCGACGCCGCTCTCCGCGAGGGCGCCGATCAGACGGTGATGGCAAATCTCCTCGCGGGCCGTCGACGCCGAAGCGCACGAAATGCACGACGGGCCTTACCGTTCGCGAACGCGGCCGCCGAGAGCGTCGGCGAATCCTGGAGCCGAGCGCAGATGATCGATGCGGGACTTCCGATTCCGACGCTGCAACGCGAGTTCGTTATCGGCGGCCACACCTACCGCAGTGACTTCGACTGGGAGGAGCTGCTCGTCGGCGAGTTCGACGGTCTACACAAGTACGGTCGGCTCCGCAGCGCCGACGAATCGGCGACGGACGTCGTCGTCCGCGAGAAGCTGCGTGAAGATCGCTTGCGCGCCAAGGGTATCACCGTTGTCCGGTGGACGTGGTCGACCCTCGAGAAGCGTCAGCTCGCCCCGCTCCTCCAACCGTGGCTGGCGAAGCTTGGGCTCTTTGCCGCCTAGTTTCGCTCACCAGATCCGTTCCCGCTCACCGTTGAAGGGTGAGCGGGAACGGAATGAGTGAGCGAAACAAAAGCCCCGACCGGATTGGATCCGGCCGGGGCTCTTGCGTGAGAGATCAGCTACCCGCTCCCTGAGGTGCGAGGAGCGGTAGCGACGAGCCTCGAAGGGTCAGTACTTCTCGCCCTTCGCGGCCTTCTCGACCAGCGAGGCCGGCGGCTCGAAATGCTTGCCGTACTTCGACGCGAGGTCACGTGCACGATCGACGAAGCCCTGCAGGCCACCCTCGTAACCGTTGATGTACTGGATGACACCACCGGTCCACGCGGGGAAGCCGATACCGAAGATCGAGCCGATGTTGGCGTCCGCCACGGAGGTGAGAACACCCTCGTCGAAGCACTTCACGGTCTCGAGCGCCTCGGCGAAGAGCATGCGCTCCTTCATGTCCTCGAGCGGGATCTCCGTGGTGCCCGACTTGAAGTGGTCACGCAGACCCGGCCAGAGCTGGGTGCGCTTGCCGTTCTCGTCGTAGTCGTAGAAGCCCTTGCCGTCCTTCTTGGCGGTGCGGCCGTTCTCGACCATCCAGTCGACGACGGCGTTCGAGCCGTGCTGCGGAACTTCCTTGCCCTCGGCCTTGAGCGCTGCCTCGGTCTCCTTGCGGATCTTCTGCGGCAGGGTCAGGGTCAGCTCGTCCATGAGCTGCAGCGGCGCGGCCGGGTAACCGGCCTGGGTGCCCGCATGCTCGATGAACGCCGGCTCGATGCCTTCGCCGACGGCCGCGATGGCCTCGTTGACGAAGGTGCCGATGACGCGGCTGGTGAAGAAGCCACGGCTGTCGTTCACCACGATCGGGGTCTTGCGGATCTGCAGCGTGTAGTCGATGACCTTGGCCAGCACCGCATCCGAGGTCTTCTCACCCTTGATGATCTCGACCAGCGGCATCTTGTCGACCGGCGAGAAGAAGTGGATTCCGATGAAGTCCTCGGAACGCTTCACACCCTCGGCGAGGATGGTGATCGGCAGGGTCGAGGTGTTGGAACCCAGGACGGCGTCGGGCTCGACGATGTCCTCGATCTCCTGGAACACCTTGTGCTTCACCTCGACCGACTCGAAGGCGGCCTCGATGACGAGGTCCACGCCCTTGAAGTCGGCGGCGTCGACGGTCGGGTGGATGCGGGCGAGCAGAGCGTCGCTCTTCTCCTGCGTGGTCTTGCCCTTGGCGACGGCCTTCGCCTCGAGCTTCTCCGAGTAACCCTTACCGCGCTTGGCAGCTTCGAGGTCGATGTCCTTGAGGACGACCTCCATGCCGGCCTTGGCCGACACGTAAGCGATTGCGGCACCCATCATTCCGGCGCCGATGACGCCGACCTTCTTGGCGGTGAACTTCTCGTAGCCCTCGGGACGCGAGCCGCCACCGTTGATGTGCTGCAGGTCGAAGAAGAACGCCTTGATCATGTTCTGTGCGACCTGGCCGGTGACCAGCGAGACGAAGTATCGGGTCTCGATGATGTCGGCGGTGTCGACGTCGACGTAGGCACCCTCGACCGCTGCGGCCAGGATGGCCGGCGGCGCCGGCATGTTCGCGCCCTTGAGCTGCTTGCGGAGCAGGGCCGGCAGCGCCGGGAGGTTCGCGGCGAAAGCCGGGTTGGTGGGAGCACCACCCGGGATCTTGTAGCCCTTGACGTCGAACGGCTGCTGAGCCTCGGGGTTCTCCTTGATCCATGCCTTGGCGGCGGGGATCAGTTCCTCGATGGAGCCGACGACCTCGTCGACCAGACCGGTCTCCTTGGCCTTGGTCGCGTTGAAGCGCTGGCCCTGGAGCAGGACACCCATGAGGGCGTTCTGGATACCGAGCAGGCGGACGGTGCGGACGATGCCGCCGCCACCGGGGAGCAGGCCGAGGGTGACCTCGGGCAGACCGATCTGGACACCCTTGACGTCCGCAGCGACGCGGTAGTGGGTGTGCAGCGCGATCTCCAGGCCACCGCCGAGTGCGGCTCCGTTGATGGCCGCGACGACGGGCTTGCCCAGGGTCTCGAGACGACGCAGCACCTTCTTCATGCCGTTGGTGGTCTCGGTGATCTGGGTGGCGATCTCGGCCTTGGAGACGTCCGAGCGGTCGCTCGTCATGTCCTTGAGGTCGCCGCCGGCGAAGAAGGTCTTCTTCGCCGAGGTCAGGATGACACCGGTGATGTCGTCCTTCTCCGCCTCCAGGCGATCGACGGTCGCAGCCATCGACTCCTGGTACAGCGCGTTCATGGTGTTGGCGCCCTGGTTGGGGTCGTCCATGGTCAGGATGACGACGCCATCGGCGTCCTTCTCCCAATTGATCATGTTGTCACTCATGGTGTTTCGCAGAGTTCTTTCTCGTGGAGTAGGGGTCGTCGCTCCCTGAGGAGCGAGCGAAGCGAGCGGCTCCACTGGCTCCCTGAGGAGCGAGCGAAGCGAGCCTCGAAGGGTCAGAGACGCTCGATGATGGTCGCGACGCCCATGCCGCCACCGATACAAAGAGTGATCAGGCCGTAGCGGCCGCCGGTGCGCTCGAGCTCGTCGAGGCAGGTGCCGTAGATCATCGCGCCGGTCGCACCGAGCGGGTGACCCATGGCGATCGCGCCACCGTTGATGTTGACCTTTTCGTGGGGGACCTTCAGATCCTTCATCCACTTCATGACGACCGAGGCGAAGGCCTCGTTCAGCTCGAACACGTCGATGTCGTCGATGGTCAGGCCGGCCTTCTTCAGTGCCAGCTCGGTGGCCGGGGTGGGACCGGTGAGCATGATGGTGGGCTCGCTGCCGACCTCGGCGAAGGAGACGACGCGAGCACGCGGGGTGAGGCCGTTGCGCTTGCCGGCCGCCTCGCTGCCGACGAGCACGAGGCCCGAACCGTCGACGATGCCGGAGCTGTTGCCACCGGTGTGGACGTGGTTGATCTTCTCGACGCTCGGGTACTTCATCAGCGCGACGTCGTCGAAGCCGGCCATGTCGGCGAGTGCGGCGAAGGCGACCTTCAGCTTGCCGAGGCTCTCGACGGTCGAGCCCGGGCGACGGTGCTCGTCGTGGTCGAGGATGGTGACGCCGTTGATGTCCTTGACCGGAACGACGGACTTGGCGAAGTAGCCACTGGCCCAAGCCTTCTCAGCACGAGCCTGCGACTCTGCGGCGTACGCGTCGACGTCCTCGCGCGAGAATCCCTCCATGGTGGCGATGAGGTCGGCACCGATGCCCTGGGGGACGATGTAGTGGTCGTAGGCGGTCGCGGGGTCGGTGAAGAGCGCTCCGCCGTCGCTGCCCATCGGGACGCGCGACATCGACTCGACACCACCGGCGATGACCAGGTCGTCGAAGCCGGAGGCGACCTTGGCCGCGGCGAGGTTGGTGGCTTCCAGGCCGGAGGCGCAGAAGCGGTTGACCTGAGTACCGGGAACGCTCTCGGGGAGGCCGCTGTTGAGGGCCGCGGTGCGTGCGATGACCGCACCCTGCTCGCCGACCGGCGAGACGACACCGAGGATGACGTCGTTGACGTCGGCGGGATCGAGACCGCCGTGGCGGGCCAGGAGCTCGTCGATCAGACCCGAGACCAGGTCGACCGGCTTGACGCTGTGCAGCGCGCCGCCGCGCTGCTTGCCACGAGGCGTGCGGATCGCCTCGTAGATGAATGCTTGATCAGGCACGAAAGTGTTCCTTTCACACGAACCACCAGTTGGTTACTCACCGAGGCTAACGCGGAATCACTTATTTGGCTATACCCCATGGTCAACGACTCTCGCTCATCGGTGAATGTGCGCTATGGTCTGTTCACCATGCCTGACCGTAAAACGACCCGCACCAAGGGCGCCGACCGCAAGCGACAGCTCGTCGATTCCGCGGCGGCGCTCTTCGTCCAGCGTGGCTACGCACAGGTGTCGGTGGCCGACATCGCCCGCGCAGCCGGGGTCACCGCACCGTCGGTGTACAGGCATTTCGACGACAAGCAGTCCCTTCTCGAACAGGCGGTCCTCGCCGGCGTCGACGACCTCGAGGACTGCACCGATCGCGCCCTCAGGCACGGGAACGACGCCGCGACGCTGATCTCGACGGTGTGCGCGCTCGCGGTCAAGAGTCCACAGACGGCATCGCTCTGGCGCTGGACGAGCAACTACCTGACCGTCGACCAGAACAAGCAGGTCGCGCTCCGCACCCGCGAGGTGATCGGGCAGTGGGCGGCCGCGATCCTCACCGGACGCGACGACCTGACCGAACGCGAGGCGGTCCAGCTCGCGTGGGCGATCCTGAGCGTCAGCGGCAGCCTGACCGTCCATCACACCCGGATGTCCAGCGTTCGTGCCCGCGAAGAGATCGAGAAGCTGGTCCGGCGCCTGCTGGCGCTGAGTCCGTCGACCGCGCCGCCACTCGACACGACGCCGGTCGTCACCGGTGTCACGCGGTCACGCCGCGACGAGATCCTCGACGCCGCGGCCGCACTGTTCGCCGATCGCGGTTATTCCGATGTCGGCGTCGACGAGATCGGGGGCGCCGTCGGCATCGCGGGACCCAGTGTGTACAAACACTTTCCGTCGAAGATGGCAATCCTGGTGGCCATCGGTCACCGCAGTGGCGCCCGCCTCGAGGCCGGGGTGATGGCGGCGTACGGTGCAACCAACGACCCGGCGAAACTCTTGGCCGCACTCGTTGATTCCTACGTCGACGTCATCACCAGCACGCCCGACCTCTCGGTCAGCTTCAACAACTCGTCGGTGCTCGCCGGGCAACCCAGCGCGACCGACCTGTTGGACATTCAGCGGCGTTACGTCGCGCGGTGGACCGATCTGCTCGTCGAGGTGGACCCGTCACTCAAGCGCGACCAGGGCGCGGTGGCCGTCCACGCGGCACTGTCGATCGTCAACGACGCCGTGCGGATGCGCCGGGGAGCCCAGAGCCCCCAATTCGCCGCGCGGATGGCATATCTCATGAAGGGCGTGCTCGCCATCTGACCCGCCGGACCCATGGCGTCGGGTTGCGCAGGCGCATCCTCCACCCAATGAGCCTCCCCCGGCCGCACAGTGCGAGACACTGTCTCCATGCCGGAAGACTCACACTCCCTCGCCGGAGACGACCGCGGACCGTCCGTCGCCGATGTCAACGAGCCCCGCTACACGCGCGACGAGCTGATCGCACAGTTGGGCATCAAACCCGAGTTCGCCGAAAAAGCCTGGAATGCGTTCGGTTTCGTGCGCCGATCCACCGATGACAAAGTCGCCACCGAGAGCGACGTCGCCGCGTTGCGCGTGTTCGCCGCGTCGTCGGGCGCCATGCCCGAGGCCACGCAGATCGCGATGGCGCGGGCGATCGGCCAGACGATGTCCCGGCTGGCCGATTGGCAGGCCGATCAGCTCCGGGAGATCGCCGACGACCCGGACACCCCGTGGGATCTCGACCAGATGAGCGCGGCACTGGGTCAGGTCCAGCAGCTGATCTGGCGACGCCACATGGCGCTCGCCCTCGAACGTCACGTGGAGCATTCGGCGGATGAACAGTTCGACCTGATCGTCGGGTTCGCCGACATCGTCGGTTACACGAGCCTCTCGCGGCGGATCGACCTGACCGACCTCGAGGCTCTCCTCGGTTCGTTCGAGGACGACACGTTCGACGTCGTCGTCGATCACGGCGGTCGCGTCGTCAAGACGCTGGGCGACGCGGTGATGTTCACGTTCGAGGACGCGCATGCTGCCGCCGCTGCGGCCATCCGCATCCACGAGTTGTCCGAGAACGATCACCTGCCACCGCTCCGCGTCGGACTCGCACGCGGACCCGTGCTGACCCGACTCGGCGACGTCTTCGGTGAACCCGTCAACATCGCGTCCCGCCTGGCCGGGTCCGCCCGTCCGGGAACAACTCTCATCGACGACACCATCGCCGACGAGATCAGCGCCGACGACCGGTTCTATCTCAAATCGATGCCCTCACTGCGGGTCCGGGGTTACAAGCACCTCAAGGCCCGCGTCCTCGAAGCACATCGCGACGGATCTCTGAGCGACTGACCAGCAGACGTCAGTTCGACCGGCAGACTTCGATCGAGATCTGGCATTCGGGAATGAGGTCCGGCCCTGGGTTGTGGACAGCGATCTGCGACTCTGCCCCTGCCGATCTACCCTGGCATCGATACATCTATGGTTGTTTGCGACATCAACGGGGGATTCGTGTCGGACTTGGTTGTCGATCCAGCAGCACTCGATACGGCTGCAACGGACGTCGCGAACTGCGCATCACGGCTGATGGCGCTCGAACTGACTTCGTACGCCGGTCTCGAGGGCACATCGTCGACGTTCAGTCAGCTCGCGGGCCAGTTCAAGGGCGCAACGAGTGACATGTCCGTGGTCGCAGCCAGCGCCGATCACGATATCGCCTCGTCGCTGGCTCACCTGTCCGGCGCGGTGTCCGCATTCTCCGAGATGGTGCTCGACGCCAAGGAAACCACCTTCGCCACCGATGATCAGAGCGCGGGCCGGATCAGGGACGCAGTCCCCTACCCCACTCGTCAAGGCGACCAGACCCATCACGTCGTTCCGCTCAGCGTTCTGTTGTCGGTGCAGTAAGCCCTATGCCACCGAGTTACAACGAGGTGACCTCGTGGAAGCCCGAGGTCATGGCGCAGATCGCGTTCGGCGTCGTTCGCTTGCAGGCCCATCTGGAGGTCGAAGCGCCGAAGCCGGTAACCCGGTTCTCAACCTGATGCTGTCGGACTGGCAAGGCAACGCCCGCGGTGCCGCCGACACCAGGGCTGAGAGCCTCACCCGATGGATCAGGAACACCGCCGACGAATTCGGTGACCTCGCAGAGGTCCTGCAGAACGGGGCAACCAACATTCGCAACGCAATCACTGCGCTCGAGAGTCGAACCACCCTGGCCGACAGCAGGGGCTACATCCTTGACCGCGGAAGCCGCGGGTACGCAGTGAACTTCGATCCGGCCCGGGCGCCGGATGGCGCCGAGTACGACGCCGGCGAAGCCTTCGAACACCAGTCCGCGCTCTCGGGCCTCGCGACAGTTGCGGACGATACGGTGACCGCCACGCGGGATGCAATCAACGGTGCACTTGGCGAAATCGGCGGGATGACACCAGCTTCCATTGCAAGCAACCGCGGAGTCGTCGACCCGGGACTCGCGGAGAGCGACGCCAAAGCGGTGATGGCAGGCACAGCGACCCCGGAGCAACGCGGACGTTTTGAACGCATGATGGCGCTTACGCCTCAACAGCTCGAGAACCTCAAGGCTGGTAAGACAGACGGGCTCGATCCGTCGCGGGTCGAATACATTAAGAACGCCCTCGGACTTACGGGTGACTTATCCGGCCCAGCTGCGACAGCAGCGATCTCTGCGATACAGCGACGCGGTGAAGACATCGCTGAGGCTTATCGCAGGTCGAGGCGGTCTGTGGGTCAGGCAGGGATGAGTGCGGACGATGTCGCGCGTATGAGCTCTCTGGGCAAGACGATGGCAAAAGGTTCCTTTTTTCTCGGCTTGGGTGTCACGGTCTACGACGAGTGGAGCAAGTACGATCGCGACGAGCAGGATGGCGGCGACGCTGCTGCCGCCGTCGTCGGGGCTGTCGGCGGTGGGGCGATCGGGGGAGCTGCAGCGGGAGCCGTGGTGGGCTCGTTCGCCGGTCCCGTTGGCACCGCTATCGGAGCTGGGATCGGCGCCGCCATCGGCAGCAAGGCCGGCGCCGACGCAGTGAAGTTCGTGAAAGGTTGGTTCGATTGATGGCGAAACACACTGACTCCGGCAAGCGAGACCCTGACTCATTGCCGCCATGGAAAGCACAGACTCAACGCGACCGCCCGCGACGGCTGTCCACGAGCCTGTCCGACAGTACGACGAGCTTCATGTTCTGGACACCACTGGCATGTATCCCGTCTGGCCTGACCTTCTTCCTGGGGCTGCTGTGTGGGGGTGCGTTATCAAGCTGATGAATGCAGGGACGGCAAACGCGTGATCGCAGCCCTCGAGTACGCAATCGCGAACTTCGCGGCGACGGCCGAGCTCAGGGCGTCGTCGGTCAGCTTGGATTTCGTTCCACCCCCTGCGTGGTACGACATGGAGACCGACGTCGCGCACAGCGCAATGGCGAGTCGCGTGCTTCTTCGTTCCGAAACTCCGCCGCCCACGTTCGTCTCGAACACTGTGATTCAATATTTCACTCTTGGCGACATCGATCCGATCCGCCTGTCGACGATCGATACAACTCTCGATATTCAGGCGCTCCCAGGGGCTACGGTCGTCGACCACACAGTCGGCCGGAACGGCTACCTTTGCGCCGACTACGGCGGGTACGTCGCTGACGGCTTGAATCTGCACGTTCGCCGATCGCAGCTGGCCTATCTGACTTCGACTGGACAGTCTGCCCTTGCGATCTTCACGGCCACAGCTCCTGTGCCCGTTTGGGAAACAATCGAATCAGAAATCAGAGAAATGGAAGATCTGTGGTTGACGAAGATTTCAACACCGACAAGTGGCGACAGCTGAGCACCTATTTCAGCGGGAAGCTGTCCATGTTCGTCACGTACCCGCTCCTGACCTTCTGCATCGGATTGGTGCTTGGGTACGTGACATCGACCTGACAAACGTCTTCTTCCTCGACAGCTCCGGTAGGGAGGGCTCGATCCGATCAAACGGCCTCGATCGAATTGGACCGAGCTCGGCGCAGCCATCGGCAGTGTGGCCAGCGCTGCAACCTTCCAGCAGTTCTGAATCGATAGGACAGGTGACCCGAGGTATGAAGCGACGTCACGCCGGCGCTCCGCGGCATAGGTCGAACCGTCGTCCTCATGACAACGCGATCGCGGTGACCGACCAGTTCAAGAATGCGCTGATCTGCGCTCCCTCGTGGACCGCATTCCTCGTCGGACTCTACTTCGGCGACCTCCTGACGTCTTGACTGGTGAAGAAGTGATCTCTGACATCGGACATGCAACCGTGAACCACTGTGGTACCGCCAAGCTGCTCGCCGCAGGGTGCGACTGATGAAGGACCATTTCAAGGGTAGGCATCGACATCCATACCCTGCGCCTTACTCGCGCTCTGCCTCACAGGTTTTCTCCGAAGCCATAGCGAACGCTCGCGACTACCTAACGATCTGCATGGTGTGCCTGCCGTCGACGACGACCCTTACGCTTGGCTTCCTATGTGGCGTCGCGATATGGGGATGAGCACGAAATGACCGCCGGCCTTCCACACTCGGAGTACAGCTGTTCGACACTGGCAGACCTCAACTCGACTCCTGGACTTCGATCGACGTCTGCCTGTCGAAATGAGGTCTGGGAGTGCTACCGCTCGGCGACCGCGCTGACGCGCACTTCGCTCGCCTTGACCACCAGTACGACGTCGAGTCCAGTGACCAATCCCAGCTCCGCGACAGCTGCCCACGTGACCTCTGCGGCGACAACCTGATCGGCGACGTCGGTGTTCACCACCGCGTGGTCGCCTCGCGGCACCACGTCACGGACCGTCGCCTGCAGCGCGGTACGCGGACTTCCGTGCGGGGCATCGAGATAGACGGCGACCGCACGCGGTGAGAACGTCGCGGCGGCAGGTGTTTCGGCCGCGAATCCATCAGCCGGCGCGTCGTCCCCGGGAGTCCCGACCACCGCATTACCCCGATCGTCGACAACGGCATCGGCCTCACCTATCCGCCCCACGAACAGATTGATCCCCGACAGCGAAGCGCTGAATCGACTCCCTGGATTGGTCAACACCTCTCGCGTGGAACCGGATTCGACGATTCTCCCCTGGTCCAGCACGACGATGTCCTCGGCCAGTCCGAGAGCATCCACCGGATCGTGGGTCACCATGATCGTCGTACGCCCGTGATCGGCGAGCAACCCTCGCAACAAGGCTCTCAACCGACTCGCCACGTCGACGTCGAGCGCTCGGAATGGTTCATCCAACAACAGTATTCGTGGTTCGGCGGCCAGCGCCCGAGCGATCGCCACCCGCTGAGCCTGGCCGCCGGACAATTCATCGGGCTTACGACCGGCGAGGTCGGCGACCTCTGCAGCCGCCAGCCACCGCGCCACTCGTTCGCGCACCTCGGCACGCGACATCCGCTGCGCCGACGGCGCGAACGCCACGTTCTCCGCGACGGTCAGGTGCGGAAAGAGCCGCGCGTCCTGGGACAGCAGGGCGACGCCCCGACGGTGAGGTGGGACGAACACGCGACCGTCGCGAAACACCTCGTCACCCAGGGAGATCCGTGTCGTGCCGTCCCCACGCAGCAGCCCCGCGATCACTCGCAGCATCGTCGTCTTCCCTGCACCGTTCGGTCCGACGACAGCCGTCGTCCGGCTCGCAGCAAAGCGATGCTCGACCCGCAGCGGCGGAACCTCCTGGTCGATGGACAGCGCCAGATCCGCGTCGCTCACAGCGCACCCCCAGTCCGGCGCCGCCGGCTGTGCACACCCACGACGACGACCAGCGAGATCACAACCAGAATGAGCGACAACGGGATCGCGGCCTGGGGGTCGTTGACGGAGGACACGTAGATCGCCAGCGGCGCGGTCTGCGTGACGCCCGGCGCGTTGCCCGCGAACGTGATCGTCGCGCCGAACTCGCCGAGCGCCCGCGCGAACGCCAGCACCAGCCCGGCGAGCAACGACGGCGCCACCAACGGCAGGGTCACCCGCCACAACGTGCGGGTCGGTCCGGCACCGAGCGTCGCGGCGACCTCCTCGTACCTCGTACCCACCACGCGGACAGCACCTTCGACGCTGATGACCAGGAACGGCAAAGCGACGAAGGTCTGCGCCAGCACGACCGCGGCGGTGGTGAAGGCGATGTCGATCCCGGCGTCGTGCAGATGTTCCCCGACGATCCCGAGGCGCCCGAACGTGTACAGCAGAGCCAGACCGCCCACCACCGGCGGCAGCACCAGCGGCAGGAGCACCAGCGCCCGTAACACGCGCACGAGCAGACCGTCGTGGCGCGCGAAGATCACCGCCATAGGCACGCCCACCACGAGACAGATGACGGTGCTGATCGCTGCGGTGATCAGCGAGAGTCGCAGCGCGTCAAGCGAAGACGGAGACGTCACCTGATTCACGAAGGAGTCCCAGGGCGAGCGGAACAGCAGCGCCAGGGGCGGCACGACGATCAGCGCGACTCCGACCGCGGCAAATCCATACGCCCAAGCCGGCAATCCGGCCGGGCCCCGTCGAGCGAAGCGGGGTGGAGTCACGGCGCGCCGAAGCCGGCTTCGGTCAAGATGCGCTGTCCGTCAGCACCCAGAACGAGTTGGACGAACTCCGTCCCCAGGTCACCGTCCGCGGCATCCTTCAGCGTCGCAATGGGATAGGAGTTGACCACTTCCGCAAACGCCGGATCGGTCACGGTTGCCACCTTGTCGCCGGCCGCCTTCGCATCGGTCACGTACACGACCCCGGCATCGGCTTGCCCGGTCGTCACCTTCGTGAGTACCGCGCTCACCGACTGCTCCTCCGATGCCGCGTCGATGGTGATCCCGGTGTTCTTCTCCACCAGCTCGGTTGCGGCCCCACACGGCTGAGCGGACTGGCAGGCGACCGTCGTCACCCCCGGCTTGTTGAGATCGGCCAATGTCGCGATGTCCTGTGGATTTCCGGCGGCGGTGACGATCACGAGTGTGTTGGTCGCGAAGATCTCGGGGTCGACCGCCAGGTCACCGAGTTTCGACATGTTCTTCTCGTCCGCGCTGGCGAAGACGTCCGCCGGCGCACCCTGCTTGATCTGATTGACCAGGGTCGACGAGCCGTCGAACGAAAGTCGCACAGTGACGCCGTCGTGCTGCTTCTCGAACTCGTCGGCGATCGTGGTGAAGGTCTTCTTCAGCGACGCCGCTGCGGACACGTCCAGAGTCACGGTGCCCGAATCGCTGCCGTCGTCCGACGAACACCCCGCCGCACACAGAATCACGGCGACCGCGGCAGCGACTGCGAGCCTTCTCATCGGTTCTCCCTGCTCGTTTCGACGATGACGTTCGTCGACTTGACGATCGCGGTGGCCACCGACCCCGGCGCGAGCTCCAACTCGCGTGCCGACTGCGCGCTCATCAGCGACGTCACCTCGAACGGCCCGCACTGCAAGGTGACCTGAGCCATCACACCGTCCATCAGGACCTCGGTGACAAGCCCGGTGAACCGATTGCGTGCCGACCGCGCGACGGGCGCACCGTCGTCCGGCGCCACGGCACGCTCGCGCGCGAGCTGCGCGAGGCGCGCTCCGTCGACGGTCGCCACCGGCCCGTCGTCGGATTGCTCGAGCACCCCGGACGCGATCCATCGTCGGATCGTGTCGTCGCTGACGCCGAGCAATGCTGCGGCGTCCTTGATCCGTATCGCGGTCACGCGAGTTATCGTATCCGTATCTGCGTGACAAATGGCACCTTGAATCCGCAATTGCGGAGGTACGTCCGCTATTGACTTCAAGCCGACTTGAGGTCCTAGCGTGAATCCCACTTCGGCCGTCGGAGTCCGGGCCGTCGGACCGATGAGTTCCGTGGGGGTTCCCGGTCTGTCCTGTCGAGGAACGTCGGCGTTCCCCGATGTGCCCCTGAGATGTCCCCCATGCGCACCCGGAGACACCGAAAAATCGTTCGCCCCTGTCAGACCCCATCGATACCGTGGAGAGTTATGAACTCAGTCACAGTTCCCGCCGTCGCACCCGGCGATGTCACGACGCCCGACGTCGCGATCGAGGCCATCGACCTGGTCAAACGCTTCGGCGATTTCACCGCGGTCGACGGTGTCAGTTTCACGGTCCCGCGCGGCTCCGTCCTCGGCCTGCTCGGCCCCAACGGCGCCGGCAAGACCACCACCGTCCGCATGATGACCACCCTGTCACCGCCGACGAGCGGGACCGCTCGCATCGCCGGCTTCGACGTCATCGAACAGCCCGGCATGGTCCGGCAGAACATGGGCCTCACCGGCCAGGCCGCGACCGTCGACGAGATCCTCACCGGACGTGAGAACCTGCGCATGATCGGCGGGTTGTACGGCATCGGTCGTAAGACCCTGGCTCGTCGCTCCGACGAGCTCCTGGAGCAGTTCTCACTCAGCGAGGCCGGCAACAAGCAGGTCAAGTCGTATTCCGGTGGCATGCGCCGCCGGCTCGACCTCGCGGTCAGTCTCCTCGCGGCCCCACCTGTGCTGTTCCTCGACGAGCCGACCACCGGCCTCGACCCGCGGAGCCGCTCGGAGCTGTGGGATGTGTTGCGGGACCTCGTCTCCGACGGGACCACACTCCTGCTGACCACCCAGTACCTCGAAGAGGCCGATCAGCTCGCCGACGACATCGTCGTCATCGACAAGGGCAGGATCATCGCGCACGGCACACCGCTGCAGCTCAAGGAGCAGGCCGGCTCGGCCAGCCTCGTGCTGACCGTGTCCCACGGCGACGATCTCCCGGCTGCCGAGGCTTTGCTGCGCAAGAACGGTGCGGAGGTGTTCGTCGACGTACCGGCACGTCGACTCACCACCGCCTCCGGCGGCCTCGGGGACCTCCCCCGTGTCGCCGCCTGGTTCGAGGAAAGTGGGATCGCCGTCGACGATTTCGGTCTCGCACGCCCGAGCCTCGACGACGTCTTCCTGTCCTTGACCGGCCACCGAGCCGAGGACACCACCACCACCACCGACGAGGAGATCGTCTGATGACCACCACTGCAGAGAAGGACGCGGTGGTCGCGAGCACATCGCGCGTCCATCCGACCACCCTGTGGCAACAGTCCTGGATCATGGTCAAACGCAACATGATCCACACCAGGCGGATGCCGGAGATGCTCTCCGACGTCACGATCCAGCCGATCATGTTCGTGGTGCTGTTCGCCTACGTGTTCGGGGCGTCGATCCAGACCGACAGCGCTTCTTACAAAGAATTCCTGCTGCCGGGCATCATGGGTCAGACCATCGTGTTCACCGCATTCATCGTTGCGTCCGGAATCACCGCGGATCTGGAGAAGGGCATCATCGACCGCTTCCGGTCACTACCCATACGCCGGTCGTCGGTGCTGATCGGCCGTAGCATCGCGAGCGTCCTGCACAGTTCCATCGGCATCGTGGTGATGTCGTTGACCGGGCTCGCGATCGGCTGGCGAATCCGCGGCTCCTTCGTCGAGGCCGTTCTCGCGTACGCCATGCTGTTGCTGTTCGGATTCGCGATGATCTGGTTCGGCATCCTCATCGGATCGTGGCTGCGAACCGTGGAGGCGGTCAACGGCTTCATGTTCTCGACGCTGTTCCCGATCACGTTCCTGTCGAACGCGTTCGTCCCGACCGACCCGATGCCCACGTGGCTCAGGACGATCGCCGAATGGAATCCGATGTCGTCACTGGTACAGGCCTTGCGTGTGCTGTGGGGCAACGGTCCGGAGTTCGGTCCGGGTTCGGCACTGCCGCTTCAGTACCCGGTCATCTCGACCATCGTCTGGGCGGTCGCGCTGACCCTGATCTTCGCACCGTTCGCCCTGCGTGCGTACAACAAGCGCACCATCGACTGAGCGGAGCAGGCAACCGGCCCACGCTCCCCGAGTAGCGAGCCACAACACGCTCCCCGAGTACCGAGCTCGCGAGCCACACCACGCTCCCCGAGTAGCGAGCTTGCGAGCCACACCACGCTCCCCGAGTAGCGAGCTTGCGAGCGTATCGAGGGGACTACAGCGGCCCGTTCAGGCGGTCAACGCGATCGCCTGCAGCGGGTCGCTGTAGATCGCGTCCAGCGAGACCGCACCGGCCGCCTGCTGCTGCACCGTGGCTCCCGAATGCGATACCCGCACATCGCGTTTGGTGACGATCGAGGTCTCGCGAACGGCGCGGGCCACCGTCGGCAGGCTGGCCGGGTAGTCGGTGAACGCCTGACCACCGAGGATGATGTGGTCTGGGTTGAAGATGTCGGCGATGAGACCGACAGTGCGGCCCAGGACCTCGGCACGCTCTTCGAGGAGAGCGCGCGCGGTTGCGTCACCCGCACGGGCGAGAACGTGCAGACCCTCGACATCGGTCACCGAAAGACCCAGCGCCTGAGCAGCTTCGACGATGCCGGTATCACTTACCGCCGGTTCGAGACGACCCGTGTGCTGCGGGTCGAGGAGCTTGGTGGCGCCGGTCGGGAAGTGACCGATCACCGGAGGTCCCGCGGTGGGGGTGTGGACGGTGCCGCCGACGCTGAAGGCGATGCCCAGCATTTCGCGAGCGTAGAAGTACAGGAAGCTCGACTGCTCGTCGTCGGGGTTGAGGACCAGCTCGGCGGCCGCCATCGCCTCGACGTGCGACGCGACCGAGACCGGCAGACCCACGGCCTCGGCGATGACACGCCCGACGGGTGCACCCTCCCAGCCCAGGCGGGGATGATCCACGATGCCGCCCTCGGCGACCCGGCCACCGAGTGCGACGCCGACCCAGAGCACTCGCTTTCCGGTCCAGCGTTCGGCGAAGCGGCGTGCGCTCACGCCGATCGCGGCGAGGGTCTGCTCGGGCGTGTCGGCCACCGGCGTCGGTATCTGGATGGCACCGACCACGCGATGCAGCAGGTCGTGGGTGGTGATCGAGGTGACCTTGTAACCGATGTGGATACCGAGGGTGAGGAACTCGGCGAGGTTGACCTCGAAGGGCAGGCGCGGGCGTCCGATGGCTCCCGACGGGGCGAGGTCCGCGCGCTCGCGGATCAGACCGGCCTTCAGCAATGCACTGACCTGGCGGTTGACCGTCGAGATGCTCAGGCCGGTGCGTTCGGCGGCATCATCGCGGAACAGCGGGCCGGCCAGGCGAGCGGCCCGGAGGACGAGAGCGGCCGGCTTGTTCGACAGCTCGAGGCGAGGCGTCGCAACGTGCACCCGCTGATCCCCCTTCCCGAATCCTCGTCGGTCAGCGATCGGTCCCGGGATTCGGGACGACGGGACCGACGAAGGTACGGATGACAACGGTACGGGTTGGCGGCTCACCTGCGGACCACGGCGCACCGGCCGGGACGCAGGCCGACGCGTCAGCGGTGTGGGGGAGGTGCGCAGGGTGCGAGTGGAGATCTCGGGAAGGGTTGCGGTCATGATTGTCCTCGTCGAAAATCCCCGCGCTCAGACGGCGGGGCGGAGTGGCTGAAGTGCTCGGATGAAGAGACTTGGAGCGACACCCCGGACGAGGTGTCGGCTCAGCGCATTCGACGACAACAACAGAGAACACGAGCGAGCGGCAGACGGCAGCCCAGCGCGGTGGTCACATAGGTGACCTCCGACAGCCTGCGGTCGACACTCGTCATGCGGATCAAGCTAGCAACGCCCACCCCGCCGCGGCAAGCCCGTTCCGCCAGGTGACGGAGGTTTGGCAACCTACGGGCATACGCGTTCACCGGCGAAGATAGCCCCGCCGACGATGATTCGCGCGGGTTGCGCTCAGCGTGATTCCAAATCCTGACCCGGTGCCCATCCGACCTGGGTCGCCTTCCAAGCGGACCGAGGTCGCCTTGTCTCTTCCGAGTCGAGCGTGTCGGTGATCGACGGTAAATTGTGAGCATGACCACAACCGCGGGTGAGTCCGTTTCCGACGCCGATTTCCTGGAGGTCGCCGAACCGTTCCGTCGTGAGATCGTCGCCCACTGCTATCGGATGCTGGGCTCGCATCACGACGCGGAGGACCTGGCCCAGGAGACATTCCTGCGCGCGTGGCGCGGATACGCCAAGTTCGACCACCGCTCCTCGGTGCGGACCTGGCTGCACAAGATCGCCACCAACACGTGCCTCACGGCACTACAGAGTTCGCAGCGCCGACCGCTCCCGTCCGGCCTCGGCGGCGATGCCTTCGACCCGACCGACGACCTCCTCCAGAACCACGAGGTGCCCTGGCTCGAGCCGTTTGCCGGCACCGTCGACGAGATCACCCCCGGCGACGACGCGGACCCGGCCTACGTCGTCGGCGCACGCGAATCGGTGCGGCTGGCGTTCATCGCCGCCCTCCAGCATCTCCCCGAACGCCAGCGCGCCGTGCTGATCTTGCGCGACGTCCTGCAGTGGCGCGCCGCCGAGGTCGCGGACACCATCGGCGTCACCACCGCAACCGTCAACAGCCTTCTGCAGCGTGCCCGTGAGCAACTGAAGACCGCGCGGCCGCAGGCCGACTCCGCGAGTTCGGACTCCTCGGTCCTCGACGACGACGCCAAGCGGGAACTCCTCGCACGCTATGTGTCGGCTTTCGAGCGCTACGACGTCGACGCGATCGCCGAGATGTTCACCGACAAGGCGATCTGGGAGATGCCGCCGTTCACCGGCTGGTACCAGGGCCCGGAGGCGATCGGGACACTCATCAGCAAGAACTGCCCGGCGGAGAAGCCCGGCGATCAGATCCTGCTCCCCACCGTCGCCAACGGGCAGCCCGCGTTCGGTCTGTACATGCGCGAACCCGACGGCGTCCACCGACCGTTTCAGCTCCAGGTCCTCGACATCGATCCGGCGACGAAGAAGGTCGGCTACGTGGTGGCGTTCTTCAGCGACACCATGGAAGCCGACTTCGCGAGGTTCGGCCTCCCCCCTACGCCGTACGACGCCCCGGCTCGCACCGCGCCGAACCCCTGGCACTGACGCCACCCGCCACCCCAGTTGTATGTGACCATCGGTCACAGAAATTTCTCCCTGCGGTGCGGGGTCGATAACCGCAGGTGAGACCCTCCACGCGCTGGATAGGCCGCCCGCACTCGCGTGCCCACTCACCGACAAGGGGTTCTGTTTCCGAACCACTTCGGTTAGCGTGTCCTCGTCCAGCCGGAAAGATGAGGGGGAAACATGGTGTTGTCTGAGGTTGAGAGCGCTCCGGCACGGGGGCTCGCACTGTCCGCGACTCGGAGAGTGGTGATGTCTTTCGCCGAGCGGGGAGCGCGGACATCGACGAAGCCGCACGATCCCGACTACCTACTGCGTCCGCACGTCGGAGAGCGCAGGTTCGGCTGGACGCACTACGGCGTCATGATTCCCGACCTCCCATCGCCTCACCGCTATCTCAGCGTGATGATCATGGCCGGGATGCCGGGACAGAGCGCCTTCGACGTCGACGAGGTCGTCGCGACGAGCCCACGGGACACCGTCACCGTGTCCGTTTCGACCGCCGTTGCCGCACAGTACAAGTCGTTGTCGATGAGCCGGGAATGCCACCTCGGCGCAGACGGCGACGACCTACGGTTCGGCTCGCTGGTGACCATCTCCGGTCGGTACCCGGAGTTCTCGGTGGTGATCGACATCCCCGGCCTATACACCGAGCTACGCTTCGCGATGGCCGACCGCGCAACATGGTTCGTCCAAGGCCTCCCCTACCACCACCTGAGTCTCCTGGGCGATTTCACCGGCGTCATCCGCACCGACGATTCGACCCTCACGGTCTCCGGTCAGGGCAACATCGAGTACGCGCGCTGTGTCGGCCCGTATGCCCTGCGCGACCGGCTGCTACCGGCGACACGGAAACTGCCCGTCGACTTCTTCACCTACCACGTCGTCAGCCTCCCGGATGATGCGCAGATCCTGTTCTGTCGCGTCGGCATGCTCGCCGAACGAGTCGGCGATCTCGTACAACACCGCACGACAACCAGCGCAGGCGATTGGCGGGTCAACAACGTCTCCACAGACAGGACCTTCTACGAGGTTCTCGACTACGAGGAGCAGCCGCGGGTGGACCAGGGAGGGCACCGCATGCTTCTTCCGAGGAGATTCCGGTTCGGTGTTCGTGATCGTCTCACCGTCACGGGCACCTACGACACCGAACCGCGGTATGGCGTCGGTCGCGGCTACATCTGGGGATACATGGCCGATGTCGACATCGATGGGCGGACCATCCGGACCCGAGGGTACTCCGAGTACGTCAACGTGCGGGCGACGTGACGAACCGCTGAACACCGGGTGGTGGTGCCGCGCTGCGTATGCTTGCGCACGTGAGCGCGGCACACCCACCTCAACCCGGCCGTCCGGTGCGTGGCTCCGACACCGGCCGACCGATCATGGCGTCGTTCGACCTGCTCGGACGACGATGGACCCTCCGGATCGTGTGTGAGCTCAGCAAGGAGCCCCTTGGCTTCAGCGAACTACGACGCCGGGCTTCGAACATGTCGAAAAGCGTGCTGTCCCTACGCCTCCATGAATTGGTGGAGGCCAAGGTCGTGCACCGTGACGAGGCAAGCTCGGCCTACTCGCTCACACCGCTGGGCAAGTCCCTCTACCTTGCCCTCGAGCCGCTGTTCACGTGGTCGAACGAGTGGGCCGCCGCCCTCGGGGCCGACCCGGACGACTCGCACCACAGCGAGCCGGCCTGAGCGGCCCTCGGTGCCGGCCAGGGCAGTACTGCATCACGGTCAGTGCAGCGTCTGAAGGATCGACGCCCCGATCATCCGTCGGGATCCTGGGGCAACTGGGAGGGGTCCATCCAGACCACCTCCCAGGCATGGCCGTCCGGATCGCAGAAGCTGCAGCAGTACATGAACCCGAAGTCCTCGGGGTCGCGCAGCGGTGCGCCGCCCGCGGCGAGCGCCGCGCCTGCGAGCTGGTCGGCGTGTTCCCTGCTGTCGGCGGAGAACGAGACGAGCGCCTCTCGCCCGTGGGTGGGGTCGGCGATGCTCCCGGCCGCGAACCCCTCGAACCGTCGGTGCTGCATCAGGATCACCATCGCGGCGTCGTTGATCGTCATGCACGCGGTGGCCTGATCGCAGAACACCTCGTCGAACCGGAAGCCCAGCGCGCCGAAGAACCGACGTGACCGCGCCACGTCGGCCACCGGCAGATTGACGAAAAGCATCGGTGCCACGGGCGGCCTCCAGTCGAGATCGGGACTCCACCCCGCCCGTCCACGCCGACGAATCGGCCGGCCGGGGCAGGGCCTCACCCAATACAGACCAGCCCGCGCAAGGGAACTCATCGCGGTCTAATAGTGTGCAGTCATGGGCGTCATCTATCTCGTGCGGCACGGTCAGGCTAATGCGTTGGCGTACGGCGTATCCGACGCCACGGACGACCTGCGGAACGGCCCCGGCGGACTCACCGCGACCGGCGACACGCAAGCAGCGGTCTCCGGCGCATTCCTGTCGGGGCAGATCGACGGATTCACGGCGGCCGTGAGTGGTGACCTACCGCGGCAGAGCCAGACCCTCAGCGGAGTGCTCGGCGCTTTCGAAGCACGACCGGACGCGAAGGTGGATCCCGGCTGGAACGAGTACTCACTTCCGGCGCTCGTGGGACACGCATCCCCGGAGATGTACCGCGACGGCCGCAACTACCAGCAGCATCTGGACAAGGGCCTCGCGGCCTGGATCGCGGCCGGCGACCACGAACCGACACCGGGACCCGACGGCGGCCCGGCCGAGAGTTACCCGCAGTTCCAGGCACGCGTGCACGACGCCGCCACTCGCGCCAAAGAACGTGCCGGATCAGGCCAGACGCTCCTGGTGGTGTCCTCCGCGGGCACCATCACGCAGTGGATCGCGCAGCTCTGGGGCATCCCGGACGAGCAGTGGCCGACGATGGCGCGCTCGATGGTCAATGCGTCGATCACGAAACTGATCGTCGGCAGGCAAGGCGTGACGGTGGTGTCGTTCAACGAGCACGGCCACCTCTCCGACCGTGAGGGCGGTATCTCGACCTTCCGCTGAGTCCAGCGGCATGGTGGGCGCGTCGAGCAACCGCGCACAACGAGGAGCCGTGCCGAGATCACCCCCGCGACAGGGGCGTTCGACACGGCTCCTCGTTGTGTTCGACGCCTGCTAGGCCCGATGCAGATTCGTGCCCGGACGCGTGAGCACCACGTTCGGCAGCACTGCGTACCGCGACAGCTGGGTGACCGAATGTGCGACGACGGCAACATCAGCGGCCGTGATCATCTCGTCCTTGGAGATGCGGTCCTTGAGCCAGTCGGTCATGTCGGTGGCAACGTAACCCGGCGCGATCGTCGTCGCGCTCACACCGTTCTCCGACTCCTCCAGGTTGAACGTCTCGCACAGCGAGATCAACGCAGCCTTGGTCGCGCCGTAGGCGGAGAGTTCGGGCTCCGGGTAGACGCCGGTGATCGACGCGACCGCAATGACTTTCGCGGCGCCGGCGGATGCCGCGGTGGCCCGCAGGGTCGGCAGCACCGACTGCAGCAGGATGTACGGCGCCCGCACGTTGACCTCGTACAGACGATCGAAACGCTTGACCGGCATATCCGCCACCGCGCCCTTGGAGCCCATGCCCGCGTTGATGATCAACGCATCGCACCGACCGAAGGCGTCGGCGTGGGCGGCACCGAGCGCGGCGATCGCTTCGGCATCGGTCATGTCGGCCGGGACGACCTCCACCCGGCCGGCACCGTGCTCGCGGAGCTCGGCCGCCTTCTTCTCCAACGCTTCCCGGCCTCGGGCACTGATCGTCAGGTCCCAACCGTCCGCGGCGAACCGCTCGGCGATCGACGCTCCGATGCCACGGGACGCGCCGGTGACCAACGCGGACCGGTTCTTCGACACTTCACTCATGCACTTGTCCCCGTATTCCGACTGTTCCGACGTGACTCTCAGCTGATGTGGCGCAGACCGTCGGCGATGAAAGCCGCGGTGGCCTCACCCGCACGCTCGGCGCCATCGCCCGACGACGCGCCCGAGAGGGCGCGGTAGGTGATGCCCTCGGCGATCACGCCGAGCTTCAGGTTGGCGAGACCGAGGTAGAAATCCCAGTCGCCGAGATCGGAACCGGTTGCGGTGGCATACTTCTGCGCGATCTCGTCCACGGATGCGTAGCGATCGCTGGTCCACGCCGCGGAGAAGCCGAGCACCTGGTCGAAGGCACCGGTCCGGTACACGCACATGAGCGCGACGTCGGTCAGTGGATCGCCGAGCGTCGACATCTCCCAGTCCACGACAGCGGCGATGCGTGCCGGGTCGTTCGCGTCCACGATCGTGTTGTCGACGCGGAAGTCCCCGTGCACCACCGATTCCCGGGCCTTCTCGGGCACACGCTCGGACAGCGCCTCGACGAGGCGCTCCACGTCGGGCAGCTCGCGGGTCTTCACGTGACCCCACTGACGGGCCCACAGCTTGACCTGTCGCGCAGCGAACCCGGCCGGCCGGCCGAAGTCACCGAGACCGACGGCGTGGTAGTCGACGGCGTGCAGGTCGGCGAGCGTCCGGACGAGACCGTCGAGATTGGCGGCCACCTCCTCGTCGGAGTACACGGCGAGATCCTCGGCGGTGCGCACCACCCGCCCGTCGACGAATTCGACGACCGTGCAGGGCGCCCCGATGATCGACCCGTCGGAGTCGAAGGCGACGGTTCGCGCGACCGGCACCGAGGTCGACTGCAGCGCACTGGTGACGGCCCACTCGCGGTTCATGTCATGGGCGGACGGCGTGAGTCCACCAGTCGGTGGACGACGCGCCACCCACCTGCTCTGGCCGTCGGTGACGGTGTAGGTCAGGTTCGACTTACCACCGCTGATGAGGTCGATCGACAGGTCGCCGGCGAGTTCGACACCGTTGTCGACGAGGAGCCGGCGGAGCTTGTCCGCCTCGAGAGCTGATTCGACGCCGGTCATTTCGCAGCCACCGCGGCCTGTGCCTTCTTCGCCCGGCCGACGGCGCGGCGCGCGATGGCCCAGCGATGGACCTCGGACGGACCGTCGTAGACGCGGAACGGCCGGAGCTCCTGCGACAGGCGCGCGATCGGCAGGTCGGCGGAGACACCGAGACCACCGCACATCTGGATGCTGCGGTCGGCGATGCGTGAATATGCCTCACCGGCAAAGGTCTTCGCGATCGACGTCTCGTCGGATGCGTGGTTGCCCAGGTCCAGTTCGTGACAGGCCTTGAGCAGGAGCGCACGCGATGCGGCGAGGTCGATCTCGTTGTCGGCGATCATCTGCTGGATCATGCCGAGGTCGCCGAGTCGGCCACCGAATCCCTCACGGCGCGAGACATAGTCGACGGCGACGTCGTGGCAGCGCTTGGCAGCTCCGAGCCAGCGCATGACGTGGGTCATGCGGGCCGGGCCGAGCCGGACCTGCGCGTAGCGGTAGCCCTCGTCGACCTCGCCGAGGATGTCGGCGTCGGGGACGAACAGGTCGTCGAACGTGACCTCGCAGTGCCCGCCGATCATCGCCTTGTCGATGGTGTTGATGTGACGGCCGACGGTGATTCCCGGGGTGTCGGCCGGAGCCAGGAACATCGTGGCACCGCCGCGATCGCCGGGCGACCCCGCGGTGCGGGCCATGATGATGAAGAACCCCGCACCCTCGGCACCGGTGATGAAGTGCTTCTTGCCGTTGATCTTCCAGCCGCCGTCGACCCGGACCGCCTGCGTGCGCAGCGCATTCGGATCAGATCCCGCGCCGGGGGCCGGCTCGGTCATGGCGAAACCGGAGCGGACCTCACCGGTGGCGAGCGGGGCCAGGTACTTGTGACGCTGCTCCTCGCTGGCGATGTGGGCGAGCATGTGCACGTTGCCCTCGTCCGGGGCGCCGATGTGCAGCGCCACGGGTCCGAAGGTGGAGTAGCCCGCCGCCTCGAAAACCGGTGCGCGGTCGGTCATGTTCAGCCCGAGTCCGCCGAACTCGACCGGCGCGTGCGGGGCGAAGATGCCCTCTGCCTTGGCCTTCGCGTTCATCTCGCGGCGGAGGTCGTCACCGCCGGCTGCGGTTATGTCGCCGGCGTGCGCGTCCTCGAGCGGCAACACGTACTCGCGGACGAAACGTTCGGTCTTCTCGACCAGTTCGACCACTGCGGGATCGTGGCGCAGGTCTATGGGCATCGTGACTCCTTTGACTGGACCGACGGGACTAACTGACCCCGACGCCGACCGAGCGATCGTTCGGCCGTCCATACCTTGCCAGGCAATGCCATCCCGGTCAAGGCGGACCGGGTCGAAATCCGTGCCGTCAGCTGGTGCGGTAGCCCACCAGCGCACGGGCGAGCTGGAGGTTCCGCGCGATCAGTTCATCCGGGCCCAGCAGTCCGTCGAGCTTGAACCAGGTCGAGACACCTACGCACATCGTGGCCACGGCCCGGGCCGCATCCTTCGGGTACTCGGTGGTGAAGTCGCCCGCCTCCACGCCGGCGAAGACGATCTCGTCGACCATCCGCTGCTGACGGTCCCGGTGGCCGATGTACTTCGGCCGGTAGTCGTCGTCGAGACTCCGGATCTCCGTGGAACCGACGAATGCCTGCTCCCGGCGGTACATGTGGAACCGCAGCAAGGATTCGACGACCGCGTCGAACTGCTTCACCGGCTCCGGTCCGGCTTCGAGGATCGCCGCCTCCGACCGGGCCAGCAGGTCGGTCATCGTCCGCTCGAGCAGACCCTGCAACAGGGACTGCTTCGACGGGTAGTGGTGGTACAGCCCCGGCACCGAGAGGTTCGCCCGCGCGGCGACCTCTCTGACCGACGTGCCGTGATAGCCCTGCTCGGCGAACGCCTCGAGGGCCGCTGCCAGCGGGATCGGGAGCTCGGGCTCGCCGTAGTCACGCCACGCGCCGAGAGGTTGCTTCGCCGGTCGTACGTCGGTTTCGCCGGTTCCGCTGTTCATGGGTTCAAACATATCTCCACAGGCGGCACTACTCACCATCGGCGCTGCGGTGGGACAGGCTCTTCTCCAGGATCTCCGCGGGGGACACGAGCAACGCGATGCTGAGGTCCACGACCTCCGACTTCGTGAGCTCGACGTCGCCCTCGAGCCAGGCCGCGAGCAGGCGACTCAACCCACCCACCTGGTAATGCGCCACGCCCGTCGCCTGCGCGGGGCCGACGTGCACATCGAGAATCGACGAGGTGCTCTGGAGCGTCAGACCCGCGAACAGTGCGGTGGACTCCATCCGCTTCGCCGCGATCACCGGGCTCAGCAGGGCTTGCGAGAACAGCAGTCGACCCTTGCGTCGATCCTGATCGATGAGGTCGACGATCGCGGCGACCGCTCCGGCCACCTTGGCGCGCATGGTCGCGCCCTCGGAGAACGCGGCGAGGCTCGAATGTGCGATCTCCTCGATGACTTCGTCGTACACCACACCGACGAGCTGATCGACCGACTCGAAACTCTCGTAGAAGTATCGAGCGGTCAGGCCGGCCCGCCGGCAGACGCCGCGCACCGTGACCGCCTCCGCGTCATCGGCGCCGAGCAGGTCCAGAGCTGCGTCGATCAGCGATGCGCGGCGTCGCGCGACCCGGGTGTCGCCACCCTCGCCGCCGTACGCGCGGAGGGAAGCAGCCGCATCCGACGCAGCGGCGTCGGACCCGGTTTCCGGGGTCGAAGGTCCTCTTCCCATGGTTCCTATCTTGACACCCCAGTAAGTTCATGTTTTATAAAACGGGAAACAAACGTTTCCTAAATCCGACCAGGAGGGGTTCGATGGCATCGGAGCCTATCACCAGTGGAAGCTCGGCCCTGTCGCCGCAAACGTCGGCCGACGCCACACCCGAGATCGAGCAGTTCCTCGCCGCGGAGAAACCCGACACCGAGTTCCTGCCGTCGACCGCACGCATGTCCCGCGCCGAACTGGACGCACTCCCCTCCGCACAGAACCTCGATCCGTTGGGCATCGGAGTCCTCGCCGGCGCGGCGAACGTCATCATGCAGCTGAGCCTGCCCGCGGTGGGTTACGGCGTGTACGAGAGTCGCGTCGACTCGGGGAATCTGTTCAAGCATCCCCTCAAGCGCGGCCGCACCACTCTGAGCTACCTCGCGGTCGCCGGTCTGGGCAGCGCCAAGGATCGCAAGGCCTACCGCAAGGCGATCGGCAAAGCCCACGCGCAGGTCCGGTCCACCACCGACAGCCCGGTCAAATACAACGCCTTCGACCCGAAGCTGCAACTGTGGGTCGCGGCCTGCCTGTACCGCGGCACCGAGGACGTCCATCGGATCTTCGGCGGGATGACCGAGGTGACCGACGAGTTCTACCAGGCCGGCGCAGTCCTGGGCACCACCCTGCAGGTCCCGCGCGAGGCCTGGCCGACCGATCGAGCGGCCTTCGAGGAGTACTGGAACGAGACCGTCGAGACCCTCGAGATCGACCCGGTCATCCGTGAGTACCTGATGCGGATCGCCCGCGCCGAGTTCCTGGGTCCGATCGTGGCCAAGCTTCTGGGCTGGTACTTCGAGATCCTGGCCATCGGCTTCCTGCCGGAGAACTTCCGCCGGAAGATGGACGTGCGACTGTCGCCGTGGCAGCAACTGTTCTTCGACAAGCACAACGCCGCACTCCGGGCGATCATCACCCGCGCACCCAAACCGGTTCGCAGCTTCCCGTTCAACCTGCTGCTCGCCGACGTCCGGTGGCGGATGCGCACCGGTCGCCCACTGGTCTGAACCGTCAGTTCCCGGTTGGGGGAAGCCCGTCCCGCTCATCGCGAGCGGGACGGGCTTTTCGGTGTCACACCCGCCGCACCGCGTCGCGATCGAGCGCGGCGACGTCGGTATGGCCGGCGAGTCCGAGCGTGAGGTCGAGTTCGGCGATGATGTCGGCCACCGCGTCGCGTGCACCGTCGGCACCGGCGAGCGCCAGCCCGTACATGTGCGGCCGGCCGATGCAGGCGGCGTCGGCGCCGAGCGCGAGTGCCTTGAAAACGTCTGAGCCGGTGTAGATCCCGGAGTCGATGAGCACCTTGATCCGGCCGTCGACGGCGGGCGCGATCTCCTCGAGGGCGTCGATCGTGCTCACGGCACCGTCGATCTGGCGTCCACCGTGGTTGGACACGATGATGCCGTCGACCCCGGCGTCGACGGCGCGACGGGCATCGTCGGGATGGAGCACTCCCTTGAGCACGATCGGCAGCGACGTCCGCCCGCGCAGCCCCGCGAGATCGTCCCAGCTCAGCGACGGACGCGAATAGATGTCGAGAAAGGTCTGTACCGCGGCGCGCGGTCGGGCCGACGTGAGATTCGCGAGGAAGCGCCCCGGCGCGTTGCGCGTGATCGAGATCAGGGTCGCGATGGCACCGAGGGAGATCTCGGGTCGTTCCCCGGCGGCGGTGCGTAGCCGCTCGGTGACGATGTCGACGAAGCGCCGGTCCGAGGTGTACTGCGCGATGCCCTCACCCCGCGCGAACGGTAGCGATCCCAGGTTCAGGTCCTGGGGACGCCATCCGAGCATCGTGGTGTCCAAGGTGACGACCACCGCGTCGGCACCGATTTCCTCCGCACGGGCGAGCAGGCTGTCGACCAACTCGTCGTCGGTGGACCAGTACAGCTGGAACCATCGCGGCGCACCTGGCGCCACACCGTCCATCTCGGCGGCCACGGTCTCCATCGGCACACTCGCCTGGTTCGAAAAGATGTACGGCACACCGAGTTCCGCGGCCGCGTGACCGATCAGCCGGTCGGCATCCGGAGCGGCCAGGGACCCGGCACCGACCGGCGCGAACAACACCGGTGCCGGGATGCGACGCCCGAACAGTTCGACCTCGAGGTTTCGCTCGGAGACATCGCGGAGAATTCGTGGCACGATCGCCCAGCGGTCCAGGGCCCGGCGGTTGGCCGCCATCGTGCGACCCTCACCGGCACCGCCGCCGATGTACGCCCACGCGCGGGCCGACATCGCCCGTTTGGCGCGACGTTCGAGTTCCGCGAAATCCGTTGGCACGCGTGGCTTTCGCCGGTGAACACCAGCGGTGTAGATGTCGTTCTGCCGCGCTCGCCCGTATCCCGTGGTCATGGGAGCCGATCGTAACGTCGGCATCGCCCGGCCCGGGACGATTCCGGCGGTGTCCGAGGGACCCGGACTCAGCGCGTGGCGATCGCCGTCACGCCGGCGGCGGCAACCGTCACCAGGCCCACGGACGGCCAGGCACCGATCTTCTTCGCGAGCGGATGCGAGCCGCCGAACGTCGCCAGGTAGGTGGCGAGCAGACCGCCCGCCACCGCCGGACCCTTCTCGACCGCCCACCGTCGGGTGCACCAGGCGCCTGCCGTCGCGAGGACCACCCCGCCCAGCTCTCGCCGACCGCTGTATCGCGCCGCCGCGAAACCGCCGACCAGACCGACCGCCACCACGGGAACCGTTGCATCCACTGCCATGCGACCCAACCTACCGGCATCCCGGAGCCCGCACCCATCCGTCGGGTGTCATCGCTCCGAAGACCGGGTACCCGCATCCGCCGGCGGACCCGACAGCCGACCCGCACCCCGAAGGGCCTCGACATGACCCAGACCGCAGAGATGACCGACTCATCCCTCCCCCACCGGCCTGTCCTCGACACGAACTCCGGTCTCCGCGCGATCGACGACGCGACGACCGACCTGGAACTCGTCGAGGAGGTCCTGGCCGCGCACTTTCGCCGCCATGCGCTGACGCTGCAGAAAGTGGGGGCCGAGCTCGCTCCCGCGGTCAATGCCATCGGGGGACGTATCGGCGGTGGCAAGCGCCTGCGCGCAGCCTTCTGCCTGTGGGGTGCACGAGGTGCGGCACGTGGGCAGACGGTGCCCGGCGTCGTCGAGTTGGCGTCCGCGATCGAGTTGTTCCACTTCGCCGCCCTGGTCCACGACGACGTGATGGACGACTCCGACACCCGTCGCGGCCTCCCCACCGTCCACCGCCACTTCGCCGACACGCATCGCGCCGACGGGCGCCGCGGCGATTCCGACACGTGGGGCACCGCCGTCGCGATCCTCGTCGGCGACATGTGCCTCTCGTGGTCGGACGATCTGGTCGCCGCAGCGGTCGACGCCGTGCGCCGGGACGTCCGGCAAGCCGTGCGCGAGACCTGGACGGAGATGCGCAACGAGGCCTACGCGGGGCAGTACCTGGACATGCTCGGCCAGACCGAGGAGCACACCGACCCCGACCGGACCGTGCGCGTCCTCCGATACAAGAGCGCCCGCTACAGCATCGGGCAACCGCTCCGACTCGGTGGCACGCTCGCCGGCGCGGACGCCGGCCTCCTGGCCGACTACGACCGCATCGGGCTCAGCGCCGGTGAAGCATTTCAGCTGCGCGACGACATCCTCGGTGTCTTCGGCGACGAGAAGGTCACCGGGAAGCCGACGATCGACGACATCCGCGAGGGCAAGCGCACCATGCTGATGGCACTGGCCGAGGAATCGGCGACCTGGACGGAACGGCGGGTGATGGCCAACTGCCTCGGCAACCCGGATCTCGACGCCGACGGTGCCGCACGGATGCGCGAGGTCGTGGAATCCACCGGCGCGCTCGAACGCGTCGAACAACGCATCGTCGAGCTCGCCGAGGACGCTCTCGACGTCGTCGCGCACGCCTCGGTGGACGACCAGACCCGCCAGGCGCTCACCTCCCTCGTCGAACGTTGTGTGTGGCGCCGCTCATGAACTCGGATGGTGTCCCGACGGTCGAGTTGCGCATCTGGGGCGTCGACCGGGTGATGCCCGCGCTCGGCCGGATGGCATCGGGACGCCGCGCGCTACGGGCGACCCCGGGACTCCGGTTCGCGAAACTGCTCGGCACCGGAACCGCCAGGACTTTCACGATGGAGAGCGCCGACCTGCGGCACTGGGCAGCGCTCACCGTCTGGAACGACGACGATGCGGCGCGCGCCTCGTCGAACTCGCGGGTCCTGCGACGCTGGCAGGACTCGAGCACCGAGGAACTGCGCATCACGATGCGGCCGCTCCGGTCGAAGGGCCGGTGGTCGAGGGTCGATCCGTTCGGCCATCGGTCGCACGACGGCCAGCCGGCCACCGGGGTCCGGCCACGTGATTGGGCGGGACCGGTCGCCGCACTCACCCGCGCCCGGTTGCGACCGACGACGATGGCGTCCTTCTGGCGGGCCGTTCCGCCGGTGGCCTCGGAACTGGCCGGCGCACAGGGGAATCGACTCGCGCTCGGCGTCGGCGAGCTGCCGATCGGCGTCCAGGGCACGTTCTCGCTCTGGGACTCCGCGCACGACCTCACCGACTTCGCCTACCGCTCCCCCGCCCACAAGTCCGCCATCTCGCGCACCAAGCCCGCCCGTTGGTACGCCGAGGAACTCTTTGCCCGGTTCGCCGTCCTCGACGTCACGGGGACGTACCAGGGGAGATCCGCATGAGCACGACCAGACATTCGCCGCCTGAGGTGCGAGGAGCGCAAGCGACGAGCCACGAAGGCCCGGCGCGCAGATCATCCCGCCGTCACCACCTCATCCCGGTCGCGTGGGTTCTCCTCGCCGCGACCATCGGGGTCCAGATCGCCTTCCCGCTGACCGGTGGTGGCACTCTTCCGCTGACCGTCGCGAGCGTGGTGCTGCTGGCGTCGGCGTCGGTGATCCATCTGGCTGCCACGCGCGGGCTCGGGGCCGCGGTGGGTCTGGTGGTGATCGCCGGCGGCGGCGGGCTGGTCGCCGAGGCGATCGGTGTCAGTACCGGATTCCCGTTCGGCACATATGCCTACACCGACGGTCTGGGCCTCAAGATTCTCGGCGTGCCGGTTCTGGTGCCGCTGGCCTGGATCATGATGTCGTGGCCTGCGCTCGCCGTCACCCGGCGACTCATCGGGGCACTGAACCTGTCCGGCACGCGTGCGCGTGTGGCCACCGCGTTCCTGGGCGCCTATGCCCTCACCGCGTGGGACGTCTTCCTCGATCCCCAGATGGTCGACCAGGGGCACTGGGTGTGGCAGTTCCCCGAACCGTCCCTGCCCGGTGTCGACGACATCCCACTGACGAATTTCGCGGGCTGGCTTCTGGTTTCGTTCCTGATGATCGCCGTCCTCGACCGCGTGGTCGGCGCCGGGCACGAGAACACGGACGACGCGGTTCCCGTCACTGCCTATCTGTGGACCTACTTCTCGTCGGTCATGGCGCACGCCGTGTTCTTCGGCCGGCCGACGGTCGCACTGTCCGGTGCCGTGGTGATGGGGGTGGTCGCGCTGCCGCTGCTCGTGCTCGAGGTGCGATCGATCCAGTCCAGGAGACATCGTGCGCGCGACTGACCTGTGGCATCGCACGGTGACGGTGGGGACCGGTCTCTCGCTGGCATCGCTCGCTCTCACCGTCGACAACGCGATCCGAGTCCGCCGGCCCGGCCTCACCGACATCCCGCCCGCCGAACCGCTCTCGGTCCTCATCCCGATGCGAAACGAGGTCACCAGGGCCGAACGTTGTCTCACCGCCGTCCTCGACGCCATCGACCGCTGGCCCGGACCGGTACGCGTGCTGGTGCTCGACGACGGCTCGGCCGACGGAACCGACGCCGTGCTGGCACGACTCGCCGCGCACGACGACCGGATCGAGGTGTTCGAGGGTTCCCCACCCCCGCACGGATGGCTCGGGAAGACCTGGGCCTGCCGGCAATTGGCGGACAACGCCCTGGCCGACGGAACCCTCCCCGACGGGGTCCTCGCCTTCGTCGACGCCGACGTCGTGGTCGAACCGCACGCGTTCACGTCGTCGGTCGCGTTGCTGCGCGCCTCCGGGCTCGATCTCGTCAGCCCCTATCCCCGGCAGGTCGCGACCAGTGCGGCCGAACGCCTGGTGCAGCCGCTGCTCCAGTGGTCGTGGATGAGCACGCTTCCGCTCGGACTCGCCGAGCGTTCCCCGCGCGAGTCCCTGACGGCTGCGAACGGTCAGTTCCTGATGGTCGACGCCGACACCTACCGACGGGCCGGCGGTCATGAGGCCGTCCGCGACGTCGTCCTGGAGGACATCGCCCTGCTGCGGGCGATCAAGGCCGCAGGCGGCCGCGGCGTGGTCGCCGAGGGAAGCACCGTGGCGATCTGCCACATGTACGAAGGTTGGCACGAAGTCCGTGCGGGATACCGCAAATCGCTGTGGTCTGCGTTCGGTTCCCCGGCCGGCACATCCGCGGTGACCGCCGCCCTCTGCCTGATGTATGTGATCCCGGCGCTCGCCGCACTCACCGGGTCGCGCACCGGACTGGTGGGGTACTTCGCCGGCGTCGCCTCCCGACTGGTGGCCGCCCGATGCACCGGTGGACGCACGTTCCCCGACGCCTTCGGACACCCCGCCTCGATCGCGCTGTTCGCCTTCCTCGCAGCAGATTCGACGATCGCCCGACGCCGCGGCGAACTCCGGTGGAAGGGACGCACCATCGAGGTCGACCGATGAGCCGGGTCATCGTGATCGGCGCGGGCGTCGGCGGGCTCGCCACCGCGATGCGCCTGCAGGCGGCCGGTCATGACGTCACCGTGCTCGAACAGTTCGACTCCGTCGGTGGCAAACTCGGCGTGATCGAGCACGACGGCTTCGTCTTCGACACCGGCCCGTCCCTGGTGACCATGCCACACGTCCTCACCGAACTGTTCGATGACACCGGCGCATCCGTGGACGATGTACTCGAACTCCGGCGGCTGCCCGTCGCCGCACGTTACCGCTTCCCCGACGGCACCGAACTCGAGCTGCCCGACACCCTCGACCACATCCCGTCCGCGCTCGACACCGCACTGGGTCCCGGACGTGGCGATCAGTGGTCGGCGTTTCTCGCTCGCGCCCAGGCCATCTGGGACGTGACCCACGGCCCCTTCCTGGAGTCGCCGATGAGCGTGCGGACGATGATCGGCGGGATCGCGACACCGTCGGATGTCCGCACCGTGGCGCCCTGGAAATCCCTGCGCGGGCTCGGGTCCGAGTATCTCGACGATCCCCGCCTGGCGATGCTCCTCGACCGCTACGCCACCTACACCGGGTCGGATCCGCGACGCGCACCGGCGGCACTGGCGTCCGTCCCGTGGGCCGAACAGGCCTGGGGCTCTTGGTATGTCCGCGGCGGTCTCGGACGGATCGCGACCGCGATGCGGGATCGTCTCCTCGCCCTCGGCGGCCGGATCGAGTTCGGTGTCGAGGTGTCCCGGGTGTCGACGGACGAACGCGCACATGTCGACGGCGTCGTTCTCGCCGACGGCAGCAGGCGCTCCGCCGACATCGTCGTGGCGAATGCGGACGCCCGCCAGGTGTACGACCGCCTCGTACCGCGCCGTCCTGCCCGCATTCCGTCTGCGCTGCTGCGACGTTCGACGCCGTCACTGTCGGGCTTCGTCCTGCTCCTGGCCCTCGACGACCCGCCCGCCGGGCAGCCACATCACCACGTCCTGTTCGCCGAGGACTACGACGAGGAGTTCGACGCCGTCTTCGGCTTCAACGGTCCACCGCGCCCCGTCGCCCGACCGACCGTGTACATCTCCGCACCCGACGATCCCGAGATCGTCCCGGGACCGGAGACGGCCGCCTGGTTCGTGCTCGTCAACGCGCCCCGGCACGATCCCGAGCACGGAGTGGACTGGGATGCACCAGGACTCGCAGAGAGCTACGCCGACCAGATCATGGCTGTGATGGCCGACCGCGGCGTCGACGTCGGCGACCGGGTCCGCCATCGGCTGCTGGTCACGCCAGCAGATCTGGAGCGCCGCACCATGACGCCCGGCGGTTCGATCTACGGCTCGTCGTCGAACGGTCCGCGGGCGGCGTTCCTGCGGCCCAAGAACACCTCGCCCGTTCCGGGCCTCTACCTGGTGGGCGGGTCGTCGCACCCGGGCGGTGGGCTACCGCTCGTGATGATGTCGGCGAAGATCGTGGCGGACCTGATCGCCGCACGCTCCTGAGGAGTGAACCCTCCCAGGGAATGCCTCACCAGGCCTTCGAGGCTCGTCGCTTGCGCTCCTCACACCTCAGGCGGCAGGGGGCCGTCGACTTCGATACGCTCCTTCGTCGCTACTCAGCCCGGCGGCTTGCGCTCCTCACACCTCAGGCGGCAGGGGGGCCGTCGCTCGCGCTCCTCACACCTCAGGCGGCAGGGGGCCGTCGACTTCGATACGCTCCTTCGTCGCTACTCAGCCCGGCGGCTTGCGCTCC
>NZ_WXYI01000013.1:83667-141449 GCF_009872315.1 Gordonia sp. YY1
GCGCTCCTCACACCTCAGGCGGCAGGGGGCCGTCGACTTCGATACGCTCCTTCGTCGCTACTCAGCCCGGCGGCTTGCGCTCCGCACACCTCAGGCAGCGGGGTCAGCGCGTCGGCGTGGGCCCTACGGAGTGATCTCCGTTGAGCCGCTTGCGGATCAGTTCGGCACTGATCAGGCACATCGGCAAGCCGATGCCCGGCCGGGTGCTCGACCCCGCGTAGTACAACCCCTCGACCTTGCGCGAGCGGTTCGTCGAACGCAGGAATGCGCTCTGGCGCAACGTGTGTGCCGGCCCCAGAGCCCCACCGCACCACGAGTTCACGTTGTCGACGAAGTCCGCGGGGCCGACGGTGCGTCGTACGACGACGCGGTCGGCGAGATCGGGGACACCGGACCACTGTCCGATCATCGCGATGGCGCGGTCGGCGACCTTCTCGATGTCGGGGTCGCCGCCACCGTCGACCCCACCGTGTCCCAGACCCGGATCGGGCGGGACCGGGACGAGGATGAAGACGTTCTCGTGACCGTCGGGGGCAACCGACTCGTCGGTCGCCGACGGCTTGCACACGTACAGCGATGCGGGATCGGGTACCCGCGTGGGTGTTTCGAAGATGGCGTCGAAGTTGGTCTTCCAGTCCTCGGTGAAGAACAGCGAGTGGTGGGCCAGTTCGGGCAGCTCACCGCTCACGCCGAGATAGGCCAGCACCGCACCCGGCCCCGAGGTCGCACGCTCCCAGTACCGCTGCGGGAAGGTCTGCAGGTCGTCGGGCAGCAGCTTCGTCTCGAGGTGGTGCAGGTCGGCCGCTCCGACCACGATGTCGGCGGGCACATCTCGCGTGGAACCGTCAGCCCCCTGAACGCGAACCCCGACGACCTCGGCGCGGCGCCGGCGTAGCCGACCTGGTCGCTTCCGCGTCAGCACGGCGGTCGCCGCCGTACCGGTGTGGATCACCACGCCGCGTTCGCGTGCGACGCGTTCGAGTGCGTCGACGAGAGTCGTGAAGCCGCCCTGCGGATATCGGACTCCGTCGGCGAGATCGAGCCAGCTCATCAGGTGGTACATCGACGGTGTCCGCTCCGGTGACGAACCGAGGAACACCGCCGGGTACCCGAGCACCTGCTGCAGGCGCCGATCGCTGAAGCGCGCGGAGATGAAGGACTGCAACGAGCGGGTCAGCAGTGACGCGAGGGTCGGCGCATGCCGCAGTACCGGCAGGCTCAGGAACGCGCGTACGGAGTCGAAGCTGGTGTACAGGAACCGTTCGACGGCGAGGTCATACGCCTGTCGCGCGGTCCGGAGGTAGGACTCGAGAGCCGCTCCGGCGCCCGGTTCGATCTGCTCGAACACCTCGCGGTTGCGCTCGAAGTCGCCGAAGATGTCGATCGGTGGTTCGTCGGATTCGTTGTCCCCGAAGAAGACTCGGTACCCCGGGTCGAGCCGGACGAGGTCGAGCTGTTCCTGTGTCGAGGTACCGAGCATCTCAAAGTAATGGTCGAAGACCTCCGGCATCAGCCACCACGACGGCCCGGTGTCGAACCGGAACCCGTCGGCGCTCCACAGCCCGGCGCGTCCACCGAGGTCGTCGTTCTTCTCGATCACCTCGACGTCGTGCCCGTCGTGGGCGAGCAGTGCGGCGGTGGCCAGTCCGGCGACACCGCCACCGATGACGACGATTCGTTTGCGTGCGTTCATGAGGTCAATCCCCTCGGTGTGCGCGGCATACCGCGGCGGGCGACGGCGGCGGCCGCGATCTTCGCCTTGCCGGCGTTGGGAACTCGGACGCGTTGCCTCCTGGCCTCGGCGGCCGAGGACTCCCGTAGGCGTGCGGTCAGTTCGGCGAAGAGGTCGTGTGCGGTGCAGACGGCGACCCGGCTGTTCGCCGGAAGGTACGGGATCGCCGCCGCGGCGGCGGTGAGATCGAGATCGATGTCGTCGAGCCACAGCGACCACGCCCCGTCATCGGGACGATCGGGGTCCAGGCCGACGAGGTATCGACGACCCAGTCCGTCACTGTCCTCACCGAAGTCCCGTAGGAAGTTGATCTTCTGGAACGCGGCGCCGAGACGACGCGCACCGGGCGCGAGGTGGTCGTAGCGTGCGGCGGCCTTGGGCTCCTCGGCCAGGAACGCCCGCAGGCACATCAGTCCGACGACCTCGGCGGAGCCGTAGATGTAGGCGGCGAGGCTCTCGAAGTCATGCTCGACCTGAGTGAGATCCGCACGCATCGACGAGAAGAACGGCGTCACGAGGTCCAGGTCGATCCCGGCGCGGCGCGCGGTCCGCGCAAAGGCGTGCACGACCAGGTTGCTGCTCGACCCGGTGATCATCGCCGCGGCGGTCTGTTCCTCGAGCTGATCGAGTTCGTTGCGCCGGTCCACCAGACCCTGCTCGGGCCGCGGTGCGTCGACGATCTCGTCGGCGACGCGGACGAGCGCGTAGATGTTGCGGACGTCGCGGCGGATCGCGGGGGTGAGCAGCCGGGAGGCGAGCCCGAAAGAACTCGAGTACGACCTGATCACCAGCGCCGCGCTCGCCTCGGCCACGGCGTCGTACCGACGATGTGGCGGGACCACTTCGGTATGACCGGGTAGATGCATCATCCGATGGCTCCTGCGGTGTGACGATGGGTATGTGAACGACGGGGCGACGACGGCGGGTACGCCGTGTCCGCTGGTCCCGACATCATGGATTCGACGCCCGTGCCGTCATCGGATGGGTCGAATCCACAAGCGCGCCGTCGACGAACCCGTGGGGATCGGGACCCGGGAGCTGCCGCACCTGGTCGGCGAACCAGGGACTCACCGCCCAGGGAGTGCGTGCCACCAGGTCCCACACATCCGGGACCTCGGCCCAGGCGTACTCGGCGACCTCATCCGGATTCGGCTCGAGCGATCCCACCGGCCGTGCGACGAACACGGGGCAGATCTCGTTCTCGACGATGCCGCTCGCATCGACGGCGCGGTACCGGAAGTCGGGCAGGATGCAGCGCACCTCGTCGACGTCGATCCCGAGCTCACGCTGCGCATACCGGTGCACGGCGTCGACGACGGACTCACCCGGACGCGGATGGCCACAGAACGAATTGGTCCACACTCCCGGCCAGCTGCGCTTGGACAGGGCCCGACGGGTCATGAGGATCCGGTTGCCGTCGACCAGGTGGCACGAGAACGCGAAGTGCAACGGGGTGTCGACGCCGTGCACGCCTTCGCGGTCGGCGGTACCACACGGTCGGCCGTCGGCATCGGCGAGAACCACCGAGTCGTTGGTCATCTGTTCCTCATCACAAGTCGAGATCGGGGGGCGAGCACAGGCTCACCCGATGTTCGGCACCGAGGCTCCGATCGGATGGGCCGCGGCTCGGGCCGGCGGGCGGGCGATCGGAGCCTCGGCGCACTCGCCTCGATGGTAGGCAGGTCCGGCCGATCAGTCCCGGTCGCCGAAACCGGCGGCACGCATCAGCGCACACCACGTGTCCACATAGGCATCGAGGTCGACGTCCCCGACGAGTGACTGCTGCACGACGATGCCCTGCATCACCGACACCATCGGCAAGGCCAGATCTGCCGGTTCACCAGGAAGTTCGTGACCGGCGTCGCGCCACCTGATCAGAACGCGCTCGAAGACCGCGCGCAGCCCCAGGACGATCTCGCGGACGATCTCGCGCAGCTCGGGGTTGTTGGCCGCCTCACCCCAGATGGTCATCACCATCCGGAAGTCGTCGGTCAGCGGCGCGATCTCGGCCATCACGTGCGCCGCGAGCACCCGGACGGCGTCCTCGGGCGACGCGGGAGCGCCGTCACCGTCGGCGAGGTCGCCGAGGCCCGCTTCGTATGCCTGGAAGACCGACCGTGCCACCGCGGCGATCAGTTGCTCCTTCGACGAGTAGTACGAGTAGACCGCCCCGGCGCTCAGGCCCGACTCCCGGATGACGTCGGACATCGACGCGCGATGGAAACCCTTCTCGGCGAAGCAGCTGCGCGCGGCGTCGAGGATCTGCCGGCTCCGCTCGAGCTTGCGTTCCTCGCTGATCTTCGGCATTCGACGAGTATAAAACGAATCTTCGTTCTTGATTGATCCTCAACCCGCGGTGCATAATTCTTAAAACGAGAGTTCGTTCTTTTTGGGAGGTCGCGATGACCACGTACATCGATCCGTCAGATCAACTGCCCCTCACCGAGAAGGGGCCGAAGCCCGCGCCTCACGGACCGTCCTGGCGACTTGTCGCCGTGCTCGTCCTCGCCATCCCGATCGTGGTCAGCACGATCGCCGCCATGTTCGTCTCCCTCGCGGTGGACCCCGAGCCGCACGACGTCCCGCTCGGCGTGGTCGCGCCGGCACGCGCCGCACAGGCCATCGAGTCCGCTCTGGCCGACCGGGCCGGAGACGACGCCTTCGTCGTCGAGCAGTTCGCCGACGCCGCCGCCGCCCGGAGTGCGATCGAGACCCGCGACATCGTCGGTGCCGTGACCGTCGGCCCGCAGGGCGTCACCGTCCTGACGGCCGAGGCGGGATCGCCGGCGCTGGCGCAGATCGTGGCCGGGGTCGGGACGGGCATCGCCACCGCGCAGTCGTTGCCGGTCACCACCGAATCGGTGGTCGCACCGCCGTCGACCGATGCACGCGGCACCGGATTCGCGGCCGGTCTGCTCCCGCTGCTCATCGCGGGTATCGCACTCGGCGCATCGGCCGCGATCGCTCTCGCCGGGCAGGTGTGGATGCAGGCCACCGTCGTCCTGATCGGCCCACTGGTCGCCGGACTCGGTTTCGCGGCGGTCTGGTCGTGGCTGGGCGTGATCGACGGACGCGTGGTGCCGGTCGCCATGGCGCTGGCGCTTCTGATCGGCGCCATCTCCTGGTTCACCGCCGGTGCCGGCGCACTCCTCGGGACACCCGGCGTCGGTGTCGCGGCGATCCTGATGATGCTGATCTCCAACCCGCTCTCCGGGCTCGCATCCTCGCCATACCTGCTCCCCGCGCCGTGGGGAACGCTCGGCCAGTGGCTGCCGACTGGAGCGGGCGGCACCCTCACCCGGTCGGTCGCCTACTTCCCGGACGCCTCGACCGCCGGTCCGATGTGGATCCTGCTCGGCTGGATCGCCGCCGGCGCGGTCCTGCTCGCGCTCTCCGCCCTACGGCAGCGACGAGTCTGACTCGGGCGGACGCCCGCGGGTCTGCCGGAACACGGCGACGAACAGCTGGAGAAGGCCGATCATCGCCAGGATCGCACCGGTCGCGGCGATGGTCGCCGCCAGCGCGTCGGCATCGCTGTCGGACAGACCGATCTGCCACACGACGGTGGCCGCGACCATCGCGATGAAGGCGAGGATGACGCGCGACGGCCGCTCCCAGACCGTGACCCTGCCCGGGCCCGCCATCCCGGCCGCCTGGGCCGTCGCCCGGGTCCCCTCGAGGAACAGGGTCAGCACCGCGATCACCACCCCCATCCACGGCGGCGCACCGGCCATCACCACGATTCCCGCGAGGAAGATGTCCGACCAGCGATCGGCCATGGTGTCGAGAACCCGGCCCCATTGGGTCGCCGAACCGGTCTGGGCGGCGATGGCGCCGTCCACGCCGTCGAGGACCGCGGCGAGGAGGATGACGACGGCGGCCACTGCGAACCATCCGTGTCCGGCGAAGGTCACCGCGAAAGCGATCGCGGTGGCCAGGGCCCCGCAGACGGTGATCGCGTTCGGGGAGATGCCGAGGCGCGCGAGCGGCCGCGCACACGCGTTGCTGAGGAGGACCCACCGTTCGACCCAGAAGGATTCACGGGGATCGATTCCGCCGTGCAGCTCCGACCACGCGTCGAGCACGGTGTCCCGTTGAGACCGGCGTGCGAGTCGTCGGTCACCGGCGAGGCGACGCGGTTCAGCCGACACGGTCGTCGACCCGGGCGCCGTCGAGGGCGTGCCCGAGAGCCCATCCGACGATCACGAGCACGTGCAGGACGTAGAGCCAGAGTCCGACCGCCACCACTCCGCCGATGACGCGCAGGCCGCCGTAGGGGATACCGACATCGATCGGCAGGGACAGGAACAGCAGGAATCCCTGCGCGAATCCGGCGATGAACGACGCCGTGACGAGCGCGGTGACCCCGGCGATCGCCAGGCTCGGACGGCCTGGGGTCACTTTCCAGTACACCCACGTCAATGCCACCGCGAGGCTCAGCCAGACGGTGACGAATCCGACGACCACGCGGGTCGCGAGGTCCCAGAAACCTCCGGAGCCGCCGCCGTCGGGCGCCAGTCCCGTGATCGACCCGCCGACCGTGACCGCGATGTGCGCCAGCGTCGGGACCAGGGCGAACAGCGCGAGGACCGACAACCGGGACCGCCAACCCGTGAAGCGATCCCGTTTCGGATAGAAGGTCAGGCAGGCCCGGCGTAGGCCTTCTCCGTAGAACGATGCCGGGAAGAGGAGTACGAGGGCGCTCAGCACGGACAGTCCGGTGCCGATCACGACCGCCTCGTCGAAGACCGCGCGACCGCCCATGTCGGGTGGGATGAGCACGTCGAGACCCAGCCATGTGCTCTCCGCCGACGACGCCCCGCGAATCCACGTCGTCGACCAGATGGCCAGCAACACCCAGGGCACCACGGCGATCGCGGCGTAGTAGGTCAGTGCCGCCGCGGCGGCCGCGAGGTCGCCGCGGGCGAGGATGGCCCGCGTGTCGGACACCACCGCACGCACATCGAACGACCGCGGCCCCGGCACGCGAGTCGCCGGCGGGGCGGAGGAACTGAGGGTCACCCTCTCCGGTGTACCGGACAAAGGTCTCGACTAGGCATGTTGCGGATGCCCAATCACCGGCACCGATGTCACAGCGAGGTCACACCGACGCGAAGAGCGCGATCGCCATCCCGATCATGATGACCGCCACGACGGCGTCGAGGATCTTCCACGCGCGCGGGCTGGCGAAGAAGCGCGACAGGCGCCGGGCCCCTCCCCCGAGCGCGGTGAACCACAGGATGCTGGCCAGACACGCGCCGATGGCGAAGGCCCACTTGCCGTTTCCGTGACCGTTGGCGATCGCACCCATGGTCAGGACGGTGTCGAGGTAGACGTGTGGATTGAGCCACGTGAGCGCCAGCGCGGTGCCGACGGCGACCCACCGGCCGGCCGATTCGGCCTCTTCGGCGTTGGCGGAGATGGCCTCGTTGCTGCGGAGGCAGCGTTTCGCGGCGAGCAGTCCGAGCACGAGCACATAGAGACCGCCGACGATCTTGGCGACGGCGACGAACTGCGGGTGGGCGGCGACGATCGCGCCGAGACCGGCCACGCCCGCGACGATCAGCGCGACGTCGGAGATCGCGCACACGGCCACGATCGCACCCGTGTGCCGACGTGCGACGCCCTGCCGGAGGACGAAGACGTTCTGCGGACCGATCGCCACGATCAGGCCCGCGCCGGTGAGCAGCCCGGCGATCGCGGGAAGCAGGTAGGTGGACACGAAAGGAACGCTAGGACCGTCGACCGGATCAGAACAGCGAATGTTTCTAAAGAATCATCAGCTGATCTTCATCTAGCGTGGTCGCATGGACATCAGCCAGGAAGGTCTGCGCACGCTGGCCGCAGTCCTGCGTGAAGGGACCTTCGACGCGGCGGCGTCGTCGCTGCACATCACGCCCTCGGCGGTCAGTCAGCGGATCAAGACGCTGGAATCCACGGTCGGCCGGGTGGTGCTGCGCCGGACCAAACCGGCGTCGGCGACCCCCGACGGCGAGGTGCTGGTCCGGTTGGCCAGGCAGTGGGAACTGTTGCTCGCCGAGACGCGCGCCGAGTTCGTCGGCGAACCCGACCACGACGATGCCCCGATCACCGCACGGCCCCGGGTTCACCTCCCCATCGCGACGAATGCGGACTCGCTGGCGACCTGGCTGCTTCCGGTTCTTGCCCGGTTCCACCGGCAGCACGCGGTGGCGGTTGAGGTGTTCCGCGACGACGAGACGCGCAGCGGCGCTCTGCTGAAGTCGGGTGACGTACTCGCCGCGGTGACGTCGGACCCTCTCGCCATTCGCGGCTGCACCCTCCACCCGCTCGGCAGCATGCGGTATCTGCCCGTTGCGACACCAGAATTCATCGAGACCTGGCTGCCGGACGGTCTCGACGCCGAGGCGTTGTCCAGAGCCCCGATGGTCCAGTTCGACCGCAACGACCACATCCAGCTGAACATGGTCGCGGCGCTGGCCGGCCGCGCCGTCGACCCGCCGGCGGCCTACATCCCGGCGTCGACCGAGTACCACCGCGCGGTGACCCTCGGAATCGGTTGGGGCGCAGTCCCCGTCGTCCAGATCCGCGACGCACTCGACGACGGCCGGGTGCGCCTGATCGCCGACCATCACCTCGACGTCCCGCTCTACTGGCAGTACTGGAAACTCAGTTCCCCTCTGCTACACCATCTCACGGACCTGGTGGTCGCAGGCGCCGCGGAGGTGCTGCGGTGACCCGCGACGTCGGCGGACTGGTCAGTCGTTGACCGGCACCAGCTTCGGCGGCGTCTCGTCGACGAGCGGGTGCTCGATCTCGTCGCGCCACATGCGGGCCGCGAAGTAGAACGCCCACGCGATCGGCACCGGCAGGAGACCGGCCAGGACGAACGTCGCGGTCAACCCGATCGCCGACGAGACCGGAGCGGCGATCGCCATCGACACCGGCATCAGCGCGACCGACACGAAGAAGTCGAGACTTGCTATTCGGCCGAGCAGTGCCGGCGGGGCACGACGCTGAAGCAGCGTCCCCCACAACACCATCGGGCCGTCGAACAGGACTCCCATACCGAAGCCGGCCGCGACGAACAGCCAGGTCGAATCGGCGACCCCCATCAGGACGAGCGGCACGCTCGAGAACGACCACACCCCGAACATGACCGTCAGATACCGCCGGGGCATCGGCAGCGACGCGAACACCAACGACGTGACAGCCGCCCCGATACCGAACCCGGCCAGCACCCACGCATGCTGCGAAGCGCCACCCTCGACGCGCTCACGCAGGGCAAAGGGCACGAGCACCTCGATCGGACCCAGGGTCGCCAGCACCAGGACACAGGCGAAGAACAGCGTCCCCCACAGCCACGGCGTGCGGATCATGTACACGAAGCCCTCGACGAGGTCGACGACCACACCGCCAACGCCTGCGCCGGTGCGCACGATCTCCGACTCGGAACTCGCCGGTTCGCCCAGTCGTCGCGACGTCACCGGAGCCATCACCAGATAACAGAACCCCGACGCGATGGACGCGATCGCGGCCAGCACGACCGCCTGCCCCGGCGCGGTGGCCCCGATGACGGCCCCGGCCACCGTCGGGCCGACCGCCTGGAAAACCACCGGGCGGAAGAAACCCTCGATACCGTTCGCCGCCTGCAGTTCCGACGACGAGACCACACCGGGCAGCAGCGCCGAGTATGCCGGGTAGTACATGCCCATCGTGGCGCCCGCGAGCAGCGATGCCACCACGACCATCCAGAGATCGAGAACGCCGGCCACGGACGCCACACCCACGGCGCCGAACGCCACCATCTTGGTGACCTCGAGGCCGATCATGATGTGGCGCTGCGAGATCCGGTCGGCCAGCACACCGCCGGCGAGGGTCGAGACGAGCATCCCGACCGCTGCTATCCCGGTCGCCAGCGACACCTGTCCCGGTCCGTCACCGAGGGCGATGACCTGCCAGATCACCGCGATCGTCCAGATCCCGTCACCGAACATCGCCAGGATCAAACCCGACGCCAGCAGCCGGTACTGCCGTCGCGCCAGGGGCTTCAAGGCGCGCGGCAGACGGGTGTCGTCGTCGGTGCTCACCCCTCGAGCTTGCCGGACGCCGACGTTCTCAGGCCAGCGAATTTCCGCCGGAGAGCGCGATCAGCTCGCCCGGCGGGAGGCCTTCTTGGCGGGCGCCTTCTTCGCCGTGCTCTTGGAGCCCGACGATCCAGAGCTGCTCTTCGAGGCCGCCTTCTTGGCGGGAGCCTTCTTCGCCGCGGCCTTCTTGGCGGGTGCCTTCTTGGCAGCCTTCTTCGCGGCCGTGTCCTTCTTCTCGGCCTCGTCCTCGTCGGAAGCCCCGCGGTCCTTCACCGAGGCACGCAGAGCGGCAAGCAGATCGGCGACCTCGGAATCCTCCTCGCCGGGCTTCTCCTCCTCCGACTCGGGGAACGCCTCGCTGCCCTCGGCTTTCGCCTCGATGAGTTTGGCCAGCTCGTTCTGATAGGTGTCCTCGAACTCGGACGGATCGTAGTCGGAGGCCATCGACTCGATCAGCGACGCCGCCATCTTCAGTTCCTGGTCGCGGATCTCGGTGTCCTCGTCGAGAAAACCGAAGTCGGGTTTGCGAACTTCATCCGGCCACAGGAGTGTCTGCAGGGTCATGACGCCGTCGACGACGCGCAGCGCCGCGACCCGCGTGCGGTTCCGCAGGGTGAACGTCGCGATCGCCAGGCGGTCGGTTTCCTCGAGCGCCTTGGCCAACAGCACGTAGGCCTTGGGCGACTTCGACGACGGCTCCAGGTAATAGGGCTTGTCGAAGTAGATCGGATCGACCTGTTCGACCGGCACGAACTCGAGGATCGAGATCTCCGGGCTCTTCTGCACCGGCAGCGTCGACAGGTCGTCCTTGGTCAGGATCACCGTCTCGCCCGATTCCGATTCGTAGGCGTTGGCGATGTCGGAGTAGTCGACCTCGGTGTCGGTTCCCTCGCGCACGCGCCGGTATCGGATGCGGGTGCCGTCGGAGGAGTCGACCTGGTAGGACTTGCGGTCGTGACTCTCCGTCGCGGAATAGACCTTGACCGGTACATTCACCAGGCCAAAGCTGAGATCGCCCTTCCAGATCGAGCGCATGTCGGCCATTGTGCCAGGAGTTCGTGTGCGACGTCGGCAACCAGACGCAAACGCCTCCGTGGAGACACCCGCGCCGATCGACGAGCCTTCGGCTCTGCGGTGTGGACAATGGGGTGATGGCAGGCGGAGAGATCCTGGAGGTCGACGGCCGCCGGATCTCGATCACCAATCTCTCCAAGGTGCTCTATCCGGCGACCGGGACACGCAAATACGACGTCATCGACTACTACTCGCGCATCGCCGAGGTGATGCTGCCGCACCTGCGGAACCGCATCGTCACCCGCAAACGCTGGCCCAACGGTGTCGAGTCGACGCCGTTCTTCGAGAAGGATCTGCCCGACAGCGCGCCCGACTGGGTTCGCCGCCATGGCATCCAGCACAGCGAGCGGGTCATCGAATACGCGCTCGCCGAGGATCGCGCCACGCTCGTCTGGCTGGCCCAGATGGCTGCGCTCGAGATCCACGTCCCGCAGTGGCGGCTGCCGATCGGCCCCGACGGCGAACGCATGGCCAACCGGATCGTCTTCGACCTCGACCCCGGTCCGCGTGTCCCCCTGCACGAGACCGCGGCCGTGGCGGTGGAGATCCGGAACTGGCTGGGCGGCACCACCACGTACCCGGTGACCAGCGGCGGCAAGGGTATTCACATCTACGCCCGGCTGCCCAAACCGGTGAGCTCGGAAGCCGCCCGGAAGGTCGCCCGTGAGGTGGCCGACGAGTTCGCCCGGCAGCACAGTGATTTCATCACCGCCAACATGTCGAAGAAGATCCGCGACGACAAGGTCTTCATCGACTGGAGCCAGAACAACGCCTCGAAGACCACCCTGTCGCCGTATTCGCTGCGCGGACGCGAACAACCGTGGGTCGCCGCGCCCCGTACCTGGGATGAGATCGAGGACCCCACGATCGCCCAGTTGCTCTACACCGAGGTCCTCGACCGGGTGGCCGACGTCGGCGATCTCCTGGCGGGTCTCGACGCTCCGTACGACGACGATCCGGCCACCACCTCGGACGACGTCGTCGGTTCCTCCGACACCGGTGACGATCTCGCCGACCCGGACACGTTGCGGGAGAACATCACCTCCGACGACCAGGACGGCGCCGGCGACGACCACGCGGAGGAGACGCGGTCGGGTCAGATCATCAATCTGCGTGAGTACCGTCGTAAACGCGACGAGTCGAAGACGCCGGAACCCTTCGGCGACGAGAACCATCGGCAACGCCTCCGGGAATCGGAGGACGAGGTGGACGAGGATCATCCGGAATCCGCGCCCCGCGCACCGATCTTCGTCATCCAGGAGCACCACGCACGGCGACTCCACTACGACTTCCGTCTCGAACACGACGGCGTGCTGGTCTCGTGGGCGGTACCGAAGAACCTCCCCACCGATCCGGACCAGAACCGACTCGCGGTCCAGACCGAGGACCATCCGATGGACTATGCCGACTTCGAGGGCGACATCCCGGCCGGAGAATACGGTGGTGGACACGTATCGATCTGGGACAAGGGCACTTTCGAGCTGGAGAAGTGGCGGGACAAAGAGGTCATCGTCCGCCTGCACGGCGAGCGGCTCCAGGGCCGGTACGCACTGATCCGCACCGGTGACAAGAACTGGCTCGCCCACCTGATGACCGACGAGCCGCGCCCCATCGTTCCCGACAGTCTCACCGATCCGAGACCGATGCTCGCCACCGACGAGCCGATCGACAAGCTCAACGGGCGCGACTGGGCGTTCGAGGGCAAATGGGACGGTTATCGACTCCTGGTGCGCTCGATCGGCGGCGAGTTCCGGCTGACGTCCCGCTCGGGGATCGACATGACGAACGATTTCCCCGAATTCGCAAGCATCACCGACGATCTCGGGCTCATGGATGTGGTGCTCGACGGCGAGGCGGTGGCCATCGACTCCACCGGCCGAACCAACTTCACGCTGTTCACCTCACGTAGGCACACCGAGGAGCCGTACACACTCAAGCTGCACCTGTTCGACATCCTGTATCTGAACGGGACGTCGTTGCTACGCAAACCGTGGTCCGTACGGCGCGAGATCCTCGAGGAACTCGCGCCGGCCTTTCGTCGCTCGACGTACATCGATGTGCCGCCGCTGCTCCCGACGCCCGCGAGTGCGGCGATCGAGTACAGCCGCGAACACAACCTGGAAGGCGTTGTCGCCAAACGCCGTGACTCGGTCTATCAACAGGGCCGACGCTCCACCAAGTGGCTCAAGCACAAGAACTGGAGCGACATCGAGGTGGTGGTCGGCGGATATCGTCCCGGGCGCGGCAACCGGTCGCACACCATCGGATCGCTTCTGCTCGGCCTGCCCGAGGAGACCGGACTGCGCTACGTGGGCCGCGTCGGAACCGGATTCACCGACGCGCAGTTGCGCTCTCTCGCCGAGGAACTCGAACCGCTGAAGATCTCGCGGTCCCCGTTTCTCGAGAAACTCGACCGTCCCATCGCGTCGAGCGCGGTCTGGGTTCTGCCCAAGATCGTCGGCGAGGTGCGCTTCATGGACTGGACCACCGCCGGCCATCTGCGCCACCCGAGTTGGCGCGGTATACGCCGGGACAAACTACCCGGGGACCTGTGACCACCCACCTCCGAGAACCAACCAAGACCCGGACTCCCACACCGCCGAGCACAGGAGGATCAATGGAGTCATCCGCAGTACACGGCGAGACGATCGCGGTCCAGGCGGCCTACGGCAGCACCGAGATGTATGTGACCCGGCCGGCAGCCGCGGACGAGTCGCCGCTCCCCGGCGTCCTGTTCATCACCGATGTGATCGGACTCCGCCCGCGCACCCGCGCGATGGCCGACCGCATCGCGTCGTGGGGTCACGTCGTCGCTGTGCCGCATCTCTTCTACCGGTACGGCACCGCCGACGAGTGGGCCCCAGCCGACGATCCGCTGCTGCCCGGGGCTCTCGGGGCATTCTTCCGGGCGGCGATGCCCCGCGCGTCGACTCTCACATTCGACGTCGCCCGCGCCGACCTCATCTCCTACCTCGAGGCCCTGCGCTCGGTGCGCGGTGTCTCGTCCGGCCCGATCGGCGTCACCGGCTACTGCATGGGCGGCCGGTTGGCGCTGAACCTGGCGGCCGCGCGTCCCGCCGAGGTCGCCGCCGTCGGGATCTTCCACACCGGCAACGTCGTGACCGAGGACTCCGACAGCCCTCACCTCCATCTCGTCGACATCGACGCCTTCGTGCTGGCCATCCACGCCGACAAGGATCGCTCGCTCCCCCGCACCGCCATCGCCCGATTCGAGCACGCACTCATCTCGAGTGGGGTCACCCATTCGGCGACCGTCTACCCGGGGGCCGAACACGGCTACACGATGTCCGACATCCCCGCCTACCACCACGAGGCCTGCGAACACCATTTCACCGAGCTGGAGGCGCTGTTCCGGCGAACCCTCACCACCTGAACGCCGGCCGGGACCAGTGCGCCATCAGACCTACCGGCCGGTCAGACGAATGAGCCACACCAACGCGAGCGGAGTGTGTTTCGACTCGTGGCGCCACCGTGGTGCGCGTCGCAGACGGGCCTAGGACTAGCCTCGTGGGAGTCAGTGACCGTGACAGGAGCTCTTCGTGTTCGTTGTCGCCCACATCAGCGACCTTCATTTCAACGGGACGCGGTTCAACCGAAGCCGCATCCAGTCGACGCTGAGCTACATCAACGCGCGGGCAGCCGGAATCGACGCTCTGCTGGTCACCGGTGACATCGCCGACGAAGGTGTGCCGAGTGAGTACCGAGAGGCCTTCGGCGTTCTCCAGAGTCCCCTGCCGATGCTCATCACCGCCGGCAACCACGACGTCCGCGAACCGTTCAGTGCCACACTGCTCGGCGCCGAGACCTCCGGACCGATCAACCACGCCCGACGCGTCGGCGACGTGTTGTTCCTGATGTGCGACAGCTCGATCCCCGGACGCAACGACGGCTACATCGACGACCAGACGCTCACCTGGATGTCGGCTCGACTTGAGGCGGAGGACCCGCAGACGCCCGTCTTCATCGCCTTCCATCACCCGCCCGTCGAGCTGCACATGCCGTTCATGGATTCGATCCGGCAGACCGGTGAGGAGCGTCTGGTCCCCCTCGTCGAACGCCACCCGAACATCGTCGCGTTCCTGTGCGGCCACGCACACACGCCCGCGGTGACCCGATTCGCCGACCGCCCACTGTGCGTCGCTCCGGGCGTCGCGTCGACGCTGAACCTCCCGTTCGAGGGCAACGAGGTCGTCAACCGCGGCCAGCCGCCCGGTATCGCCTTCCACATCTACGACAAGGGGCGACTCGTCACCCACTACCGATCGGTCATGTTCTGACCGAACTCCGTTCGGGGATGTTCTGACCGAACTCAGCCCTCGGTCCCCGAACCGATGGCCGACGACCCGGCGTCGAGCAACTGCTTGAGGACCTGGCCACCGATGTCGGCGAGCAGACCGGGGCCGGGATCGGGGAGGTTCTGCGGGAGCGCTCCGGGCTGGTGGGTCGTGGGGATTCGCGCAGCCCGGGTGGCTTCGAGCCGGATACCCCGCGTCTGACCCTTGGTCAGCGGAGTGAGGTACTTGCTGAGATCGGTGGCGGTGGTGAGGGTTCCGACGACCCGCAGTCCGGTCGCCCCGAAGTCCGCGGCTCCGCGGCGGATGTGGTTGGGCGAGGTGACCAGGACGATGTCGCGAATGCCTTTCGCACGCAGGATCTCCGACGTGTTCTGCGCGTTGGCGACGGTCGACCCCGACTTGTCCTCGGTCAGGATGCGCGTGGCGGCGACGCCGTTGTCGATCAGCCAGGTCTTCATGGCGGCGGCCTCGGTGATGCCGTTCTTGGGCACCCCGCCGGTCACGACGATCGGTGCAGCCGTGGTGATCTCGGCCTGCGACTTGCCCGCCGACACCCGATTCACCAACTCCGGAGCCATTTTTCCGTTGGCATTCAGGCCGAATCCGAGAACGACGATCGCGACCCGCCCGGCAACCGGCTTGGGCGTGGTGTCCGGCACGATCCGCGCAGCCGTGGCGACCCCGGAGATCACGTTGCGTGCCGTGGTGGCCAAGAGCGGATTCAGCACACGCAAGCGACTCAGGGCGGCATTGCTGACCGAGGCATCGTCGATCTGATCGGCCCAGATCGCTTGCAGTGCAAGCGCATCGGTGTCTGCGGGCGCAATCGTCAGCGCCTGCTGCAGGGACGCGAGCCCGCCGGCCACGTCCCCGTTGGCGAACTTCGACTGCGCGTCGTTGTACAACCCGGCCGGGTCGACGGCGTCCGCCACCGTCACCACACTCGCCCCGTCGGCGGGGAGCGACCCGACGGCCACACCGCCGAGCGCGGCAACCGCGATGGTGGCGGCAGCCGCCAGCCGAAAGCGCTTCACTCTGGTAACACCAGTCACTCGCGTAACAGTACGAGAGATGCGCAACGGCCCCGCACCCGTCCGATTCCAGATCGATAACGGGTGCGGGGCCGGTCAGGAGCGTGCCGCGGTCGGCGATCAGCGGCGCAGGCCGGCGACCTTCAGCAGTTCCGGGCGACGCAGGACCAGTCCGATCCACATCAGGACGCCGAGGTAGACCGCGAACAACACCGTACTGAAGAGCGGTTCCTCGATCCGCATGTTCGCGGTGACCGCGCCACCGAGGTAGGCGGTGATGCCGAGCGCGCCCAACACAGCGGTCCGCGGGATCGCATACACGACAAGGCAGATGAGCAACACGATGCCCATGACGATGGCCTGGTCGGAGTCGAAGCCGAGCTTCTCCGTGCCGTCGACCACCGACTGCGGTCGGGTCAGCTTGCCCACGACGTCGAACGCAAGGAATGCGCCGACGAGCACGCTGATCACGATCCCGGTGATGCGGCGCCGGTTTCGGCCCCGGCTGGTGTCGGACGAACGCGTTGTGGTGGTGGTGTCGGTGGTCATGTTGTTCTCCCTTGTGGACGAGCGGTCTGGTTGTCGTGCAGGGATACACACCGCTCGTGCGGAAAACTCATCGTTGGATCACCCGGCGCACTCTCCGGCGGTCGCCAGCTTCACCACCGGGTACTCGCGGGTCGCCTTCTTCTGATACTTCGCATACCTGGGTTGCGCACTGACGACCGCATTCCACGCGGCTTCTCGTTCCGGGCCGGTGAGCACCACCGGCGTGACCGGAACCGGTTGTGCGCCGTGCCGTTCCACGGCGACGGCGTCGGGATGCGCCGCGAGGTTCGCATACCAGTCCGGATTGCCCTTTCCACCACCGGAAGCGACGACCAGCCAGTCGCCGTCGTAGGGGAACCAACTCAGCGGTGTCTCTCGTGGTCGGTCCGACTTGCGCCCCTTGGTGCGCAGGATGACCATGTCCATCCCCCACATCGTCCCGCTCTTGTTGCGAATCCGGGTGACGGTGCGCTCATTCATCTTCCGCTGATACCACTGCCAGACAGACATGACTCTCCTTCGATTCGCTCTCTGACCCTGTCGTCTGACCAGACGCTAACCGCCAGACACGCGCGCCCGCTTCTCGATTCCTGCTCGATGCGCGCCCGGCACACAAAAGACCCCCGGCAGCCGCACGAAACGTGGACTGCCGGGGGTCTTCTGAGTGTGTTCTCTTCTACAGCGCCTTGAGTTCCTCGATGACGCTGTCGACGCTCTTCTTCGCGTCGCCGAAGAGCATCGAGGTGCCGTCGGCGAAGAACAGCGGGTTCTCGATGCCGGCATAGCCCGAACTCATCGACCGCTTGAGCACGATCACCGACCGTGCCTCGTCGACGTTGAGGATCGGCATGCCGTGAATCGGGCTGCTCGGGTCGTTCCGCGCCGCGGGGTTGGTGACGTCGTTGGCACCGATGACGATCGCGACATCGGTACGGCCGAACTCGCCGTTGATGTCATCCATCTCCTTCATCGCGTCATATTCGACGTCGGCCTCGGCCAGCAGCACGTTCATGTGACCGGGCATACGACCGGCGACCGGGTGAATCGCATACTTGACCTCCACCCCCTTGGCCTCGAGCAGGCTCGCCATCTCCTTGACCGCATGCTGGGCCTGCGCGACGGCCAGACCGTAACCGGGCACGACGATGACCTGATTCGCGTACGCCATCTGAATTGCGGCATCCGCGGCCGAGGTGGCCTTGACCGTGCCGCCCTCACCGCCGGGACCACCGGCAGCCGCGGCGTCGCCACCACCGAACGATCCGAACACGATCGCCGGGATCGACCGGTTCATCGCCTTGGCCATCAGGTTGGTCAGGATCGAACCCGACGCGCCGACGATCATGCCGGCCACGATCAGCGCCGTGTTGTCCAGCGCGATACCCGCAGCCGCGGCCGACAGACCGGTCATCGCGTTCAGCAGCGAGATGACCACCGGCATGTCCGCGCCACCGATCGGGAACACCACGAACAGACCCATCACACCGGCGGCGAGCAGCAGCCCCACCATCCACCAGACGCTCGCCCCGCCACCGTCGGCGGCGTCGACACCCAGGTAGATCGCCAGTCCCAACGCGACCAGCAGCAGCACGATGTTGGCCGCCTGGAACAGCTTCGCATTCGCCACGAAGGTCTTCTCCAGACCCTTGGGCATGATCTCCTGCAGCTTGGCGAACGCCACCAGCGAACCCCAGAACGAGATCGAACCGATGATCGCCGCGATCAGCGAGCCGACCACCAGCGGCGAGGCCGGTTCGGTGTTGTGGAAGACCGAGAACCCGGAGGTCTCGATGAACTCCACCCATGCGATCAGGGCCACCGTGCCGCCGCCGACACCGTTGAACAGCGCCACCAGCTGCGGCATGGCCGTCATCTTGGTCTTCAGCGCCGGCGGAATGCCCAGCACGACACCGAGAACCAGACCGATGACGATCAGGATCCAGTTGATCGTCGGCACCCCGACGGTCGAATGACCGTCCTCGCCGACCGCACCCGAGTTGTAGATGTAGAGCAGGGTCGCCGCCACGGCCAGACCCATACCGGTCGCGGCGATCCAGTTGCCGCGCACCGCGGTCTTGGGTCCGGTCAGACCCATCAGACCGTAGATGAACAGCGAGAACGACACGATGTAGAGGGCCATCACCAGATACGAGACGCCCTCGCTGGGCGTGTGCTCGCCCGCCGCGAGCACCAACTGTGACACCGATGATTCCTGGGCGCCGATCACTTGGCGGCCTCCTTCTTACCCTTGAACATGCCCAGCATCCGGTCGGTGACCGCGAAGCCACCGATGACGTTGAGCGTGCCGAACACCAGCGCGACGAACGCGATGATGCGCACGCCCCATCCGGCGTCGGCGGGCAACTTGCCCAGGACCACCAGCGCGCCGAGCACGACGATGCCGTGAATGGCGTTGGTACCCGACATCAGCGGGGTGTGCAGGGTGTTCGGAACCTTCGAGATGACCGCGAAGCCAACGAATCCGGCCAACACCAGGATCGCGAGATTCGCGAGAAGTCCGGCGTACATCAGGCAGACACCCCCTCAGAGGTTGCACGGGTGACGCACGCAGCGGCCACCACTTCGTCACCGAAATCCGGTGTGATGGCGCCGTTCTCGTCGAGCATCAGCTCGATCAGCGCCAGCAGGTTCTTCGAGTACAGCTCGCTGGCATGCTCGGGCATGGTCGCGGGGAGATTCAGCGGCGCGGTGATCGTGACGTCGTGGCGGACGACGGTCTGCCCCGGCTCGGTCAGCTCGCAGTTGCCGCCGGTCTCCCCGGCGAGGTCGACCACGACACTGCCCGGCTTCATGCCCTCGACCGCAGCGGCGGTCACCAGGCGCGGCGCCGGGCGTCCCGGCACCAGCGCGGTGGTGATCACCACGTCGAAGCCCTTGATCGCGTCCTCGAGAGCCTGCTGCTGCTGGGCGCGTTCGGACTCGGTGAGTTCGCGGGCGTACCCGCCCTCGCCGGCGGCGTCGATACCCAGGTCGAGCCACTGCGCACCGACCGACCGCACCTGCTCGGCCACCTCGGGCCGCACGTCGTAACCGGTGGTCCGTCCGCCCAGACGCTTGGCCGTGGCCAGGGCCTGCAGACCGGCCACACCCACGCCGAGCACGAGCACCGTCGCCGGCTTCACCGTGCCCGCGGCAGTCGTCAGCATCGGGAAGAACCGGGTCGACTGATCGGCAGCCACGACCACGGCCTTGTAGCCGGCGACGTTGGCCTGCGAACTCAACGCGTCCATCACCTGCGCACGGGAGATACGCGGGATCGCCTCCACCGCATACGCCTCGACACCCGCATCACGCAGCGCACCGATCTTGTTGTCGGCATTACGCGGAGCCAGGAAACCGATCAGTTTCTGACCGCTGCGCAGCTTGCCGATCTCATCGTCCGACGGCGGCGACACGCGCAGCACCACATCCGCCGAATACGGATCTCCGATCGTGGCCCCGGCCTCGGTGTACGCCTCGTCGGGGATCAGGGCGCCGAGACCGGCCCCCGACTCCACCACGACGGGCACACCTTTGCCCACCAGCGAGGCAGCCACCTTCGGGACCAGCGCCACACGACGCTCCCCCGGGGCTGTCTCGCGCACGACACCCACTGTCATTTCACTCACCCTGTCTGGCGGCGACGCCCGGTAGGCGCCGCCTTGTTTCGGCGCCTGTTCTCGGCGCACATGTCTACAACGCCGTGACCTGCGTGCAAATCGTGCAGCTCCGCCATGTGTCGGCGGTGCGGACGACCTGACGCAGGTCACGAAGTGCTCGGGCTTCGACAGCGATGACTGTCACCCGGCTCACATACAGAGGTGCGGAAAACATAACACGGGCTCTCAGCGTCAGCTCAGGAGAGTCGGATACCTCACTCACCTCTTGACAACAGCATTGCTCATGATCTTTCTACAGGGGAGTTCGCATCCGAATCCGCTGGTGAGACAATCAGGCGATGGTGTATCTGCGCTCGTCCAGACCGGTCGCGCCGTCCGGGGCGGGTGACTGGTACCTCTCGACCTGAGGGCGCCCCTGCTTGTCGAACGCCCGGCACGTCACGGTGTGATCTCCCTTGTCCGCCTGCCATACGAACTTCCACTGGCGCCAGGTGTCGACGCTGTACTCGGTCGCGAGTTCCGCGGGTTGCCACGGACCGTCGTCGATGCGGACCTCTACGCGCTCGACGCCGATGTGCTGCGCCCACGCGGTCCCGGCGATGACGACCTCGCCCGCCGGATGTGAGGTGCCCCTGGCGGGCCGGTCGATGCGCGAGGCCAGTTTGATCGGTCCCAGGGCCGACCATCCGCGGTCGGTCCAGTACGCCTTCGCCTCGGAGAACCTGGTGATCTCCCAGTCGACGACCCATTTGGTCGCCGACACATAGCCGTACAGACCCGGGACCACCTGGCGGACCGGATAACCGTGCTCGATCGGCAACGGCCCGCCGTTCATGCCGATCGCGAGCAGTGCGTCGCGGCCGTCGGTGATCGTCGAGATCGGAGTGCCACAGGTCCACCCGTCGACGCTGGTGGACAGCAGCATGTCGGCGCCGGGCCGCACGCCGGCGAGGTCGAGAACCCTTTGCATCGGCACGCCGAGCCATCTGGCGTTGCCGATCAGGTCTCCCCCGACGTCGTTGGACACGCACGCGAGCGTCACCAGTCGTTCGGTCATCGGCATCGCCACCAGGTCATCCCAGGTGAGCGTCACCTCCTTGTCGACCTCTCCGTGTATGCGCAGCCGCCATTCGACCGTGGTGAGCGTAGGCACCTGGAGAGCGGTGTCGATCCGGTAGAAGTCGTCGTTACCGGTGATGAAAGACGTTGCGCCCGAGAGGTTCAGTTCGGTGCCGGCCGGAACCGGCGGTGCCGGGACGGCCGGCTTCGGGAGCAGGATCCGCGCGCGGTCGGCCAGGGTGTCGGCGGCGTCGGAGAGCATGCGGCGACCGATGACGCCGATCGCGACGGCGGCCACGGCAACACCACCCGCGGCGAGAACGAACCGCCGCGAGAGCGCTTGGCGGCGAACGTCTTCCGTGTGGACGTCGGGATCGATCGGCGACGGTTCGTCGTCGAGCTGGGCGAGCAGCAGCCGCAGCACGACGATGCCCACGACGCCGGCGATGATCGAGGGCAGCGCATACGTCCACGTCGCACCGGGCCGGTTCACCGCCGCCAGCACGCCGACGGCCGCGAAGACCGCGATGATCGCCGAACCCGTCGCCGGCCGGCGACGCTCGAGATACCCGCAGGCGCCGGCGATCGCGGCGATGATGATGCCCATCCCGACGAACAGTGCGACCTTGTCCGCGATACCGAAGGTCTCGATGGCCCATTCCCGGACCGCCGCGGGCGAGTGGTCGACCACCGATGAGCCGACCGCGAAGTACGGCGAGGCGTCCGGCGACACCGGAACCGCGGCGATCTCCCCCGCGGCCAGGCCGGCACCCACCGCGACGACGCCCGACAGCCACGGGGCTGCGGCGTGCGCACGACGGGTCGACAAGAAGGCCACACTTCTTGATACCGGAGTCTGCGCCCGTGGCGGCGGGTCGCGATGGAAGGCCCACCATTCGTCCGACGGGCGTTCGGCCGACCGGCCCCCGCGGGCGCCTTCGCGAATAGAGCCCAAGACTAGAACAGGTTCTAGTTTGTCCGCTAATCTGACCGCATGGCTACCAGTACCGAGATCCCGGAGACCGTCGCCCTCGAATCGGTGAAAGAATTCTCCGACGAGGTCGACGTCGTCGTGATCGGATTCGGCATCGCGGGCGGTTGCGCCGCGGCGGAGGCCGCCGCGAACGGGGCGCGCGTCCTGCTCATCGAACGCGCCGCCGCAGCCGGTGGCACCACCTCGCTCTCGGGCGGCTTCTTCTATCTCGGCGGCGGCACCGCCGTCCAGAAGGCGACGGGCCAGGAGGACTCCGCCGAGGAGATGGAGAAGTACCTGACCGCGGTGTCCATCGACCCCGAGGCCGACAAGATCCACGCCTACTGCGTCGACAGCGTCGACCACTTCAACTGGCTCGAGGGACTCGGCTTCACCTTCGAGCGCAGCTTCTACCCGGAGAAGGCCGTCATCCAGCCGGGCACCGAGGGCCTGATGTACACCGGCAACGAGAAGGTCTGGCCGTTCAAGGACCAGGCCGTCCCCGCCCCGCGCGGCCACAAGGTGCCGGTCCCCGGCGAGACCGGTGGCGCCTCACTCGTCATCGACCTGCTCGTCAAACGCCTCGGCGAACTCGGCGTCGAGGTCCGGTACGAGACCGGTGCACGTCAGCTCGTCGTCGACTCCGACGGCGCGGTCGCAGGCGTGGCGTGGAAGAAGCCGGGCGAAGAGGGCGTAATCCGGGCCAACTCGGTGATCATCGCCGCGGGCGGATTCGTGATGAATCCCGAGATGGTCGCCGAACACACGCCGCATCTGGCGGAGAAGCCGTTCGTCCTGGGCAACACCTACGACGACGGCCTCGGATTGCGCATGGGCCGATCGGTGGGTGCCGAGCTGAAGTACATGGACAAGGCGTTCATCACCGCCCCGATCTACCCTCCGGCCAGCATGGTCATGGGCGTCATCGTCAACAAGTTCGGCGAGCGCTTCGTCACCGAGGACTCCTACCACGCACGCACCTCGGGTTTCATTCTGGAACAACCGGATTCGACGGCCTACCTCATCGTCGACGAGACGCACATGAACGAGAAGCAGAACTATCTGGTCCCGCTCATCGACGGCTGGGAGACGATCGAGGAGATGGAACGCGACCTCGGGATTCCGGAGGGCAACCTCCAGCGGACCATGGCCCGGTACAACGAGAACGCCGCGAAGAAGGAGGACCCCGACTTCCACAAGGCGGCCGAGTTCCTCGAACCCCAGGACAAGGGACCCTGGGCCGCCTACGACCTGTCGCTGGGCAAGGCGATGTACGCCGGCTTCACCATGGGCGGCATGGCCACCTCCCTCGACGGCGAGGTGCTCGACGAGTCGGGGTCGGTCATCAAGGGCCTGTATGCGGCCGGCGCGAGCGCCACCAACATCGCGCAGGACTGCAAGGGGTATTGCAGCGGAACGCAATTGGGCGAGGGTTCCTACTTCGGCCGACGCGCCGGTCGCCACGCCGCGGCACGCGTGACGACGAGCGCGAGCTGAGCCCCATCCCCGACGGATAACCGCCCCCGAAAAGCACCCTGTGCAGCGGACCCGGCGACGATATGTCGCCGGGGCCCGTCAGGAGGGTGGTTTTCGGGGGCGGTTCTGCGGGGTGCTTTTCGGGGGCGGTTTTCAGGGGCGGCTATCAGCGACCCGGCTGGAACCGGCGCAACCGCAAACTGTTGCCCACGACGAACACCGACGACAGCGCCATCGCGGCCCCGGCGATCATCGGGTTCAGCATGCCGGCCGCGGCCAGCGGGATCGCGGCGACGTTGTAGCCGAACGCCCAGAACAGATTTCCCTTGATCGTGCCGAGGGTTCGACGCGCCAGCCGGATCGCGTCGGCGACGACGCGGAGGTCACCACTCACGACGGTGAGGTCGCTGGCCGCCATCGCGACATCGGTGCCGGTGCCCATGGCGAGCCCAAGGTCGGCCTGCGCCAGCGCGGCGGCGTCGTTGATGCCGTCACCGACCATCGCGACCACGTGGCCCCGTTCCTGGAGTTCGGCGATCACCTCGAGCTTGCGCTGCGGGCTCACCCCCGCGGTGACGTCGTCGATACCGACCTCCGCGGCCACGGCACGCGCCGCACCGTCGTTGTCGCCGGTGAGCAGCTTGGGGGTGAGCCCGAGGCGTCGGAACTCGGCGATGGCCGCGGCCGACGAGGTCTTGATCCGATCCGACACCACTATCAGCCCGACCGGGATTTCACCGACCAGTACGACGACGGCCGTCGCACCACCCGATTCCGCGGTCGCCACCGCGTCGGCGAGCTCGGCGGGCATCGGCACGGTGACCTTGCTGGGTGAGAGGACCTGAACTCGCCTGTCTCCCACCGTTCCTGAGACTCCGGCGCCCTGCGTGGACACGAAGTCCCGGGCCTTCTCCGTCACATGCTCACGTCCGGCCTCGACGACGGCGAGTCCGATCGGGTGCTCCGATCCGGCCTCCACCGAAGCGGCCCATGCGAGGACCTGCGTCTCGTCGTGACCGTCGGCCGCGATCACCGTCGACACGGACATGTCGCCGGTGGTGACGGTGCCGGTCTTGTCCAGCACGATGGTGTCGACGCGCCGCGTCGACTCCAGCACCTCTGGACCCTTCAGCAGGATGCCCAGCCGCGCACCACGGCCGGTGCCGACCATGAGGGCGGTCGGGGTGGCGAGCCCGAGTGCACACGGGCAGGCGATGATGAGCACCGCGACCGCCGCGGTGAACGCGAAGGTCACGTCGCCGCCCGCGAAGTCGTCCAACGACGCCGCACCGAGCCAGAAACCCAGCGTGGCAACGGAGATCGCGATAACCGCGGGGACGAACACCGAGGAGATCCGGTCGGCCAGGCGCTGTGCGTCGGCCTTGCCCTCCTGCGCGGCGGCCACCATGCGCGCCATCTGCGCGAGCGCGGTGTCGGAACCCACCGCGGATGCCCGGACGACGAGCAGTCCGCTGGTGTTGACCGTCGCTCCGATGACCGCGTCACCTGCGGTCACCTCGACCGGGACCGATTCACCGGACACCATCGACGCGTCGATCGCCGACGCGCCCTCGACCACGACCCCGTCGGTCGCGATCTTCTCACCCGGGCGCACCACGAACTCGTCGCCGACGGCCAACTGACCGATCGGAATCCGACTCTCGGTGCCGTCTCGTCGGACGACGACGTCCTTGGCGCCGAGGTCCATCAGCGCACGCAGCGCATCGCCGGCACGACGCTTGGCCCGCTTCTCGAAGTAGCGGCCTGCCAGCAGGAAGGTCGTCACGCCCGCGGCAGCCTCTAGATAAATGTGCGACGCCCCGTCGGCGCGTTGGGGCAGCAGGTCGAAGCCGTGAGTGAGTCCGGGCGTGCCGGCCGTACCGAGGAAAAGGGCATAGAGCGACCAGCCGAACGCGGCGAGCGTGCCGACCGACACGAGGGTGTCCATGGTCGTCGCACCGTGACGCAGATTGATCCACGCCGCGCGGTGGAACGGATAGGCGCCCCACACGACCACCGGCGCGGCCAACGTCAGGGACAGCCACTGCCAGTAGGTGAACTGCCAGGCCGGGATCATCGCGAGCGCGATCACCGGGACCGACAGCACCGCCGACACGATCAGCCGCTGACGCAGCGCGTCGAGTTCCGGGTCGACGGTCGTCGCAGTGCCCGCCACGTTCGCGTCCGCCACATTTGCGTCCGCCGATGCGGCCGGCGGTTCGGGGAGGATCGGGGAGGCGTCATAGCCCGCGGCACGGACCACCTCGATGAGGTCGTCGGCGGCGAGCCCGGTGGGAACCTCGACGTGGGCGCGTTCGGTCGCGTAGTTCACCGACGCGGTGACACCGTCGAGTTTGTTGAGCTTCCGCTCGATGCGGTTCGCGCAGGACGCGCAGGTCATGCCGGAGATGTCGAGGTCGACCAGTTGCAGGCCAGGACTCGCAGACATCAGTGATCGCCCCCATTCGTCATGTCACCGTGGGTGTTGCCGTCGGTCGTCTCGACGACACCGTGCGAGGGCGCGTCGTGGGTCACCGGTTCGGGTTGCGGCCCCCATGCCCGGCCGACGCCGAAGGCGATCACGAACGCGGCGATCAACGCGACGACGTAGGCCAGGGGACCCTTGGGGATGCTCATGTCACACCAGTGAGTACCCGGCGTCGGCGACCGCTCCGGCGATCTCCTCCCGCGGGATCTCACGGTCGGCGACGACGCGTACGGCTCCGTCTTCGAGGGTCACGTCGACGCTGGTCACACCGGAGATCTCCGCGATCTCCTCGCGGACGGAGGCGACGCAGTGGCCGCAGGTCATGCCGGTGACGGTGTAGGTGCTGGTGGTGCTCATGCGTACTCCTCGTGGTCGGTTGATGTCGTGCGCGATGACGTGTGGGTCGACGTCAGGACTTCACCAGGCGGGCGATCGCGGCCATGGCCTCGTCCACCTTCTCCTTGCCCGCAGCGTCGCTCTCCTGCGCCGCGTGCACGACGCAGTGGGCCATGTGCTCCTCGAGCAGGCCGAGGCTGACCGCCTGCAGAGCCTTGGTCATGGCCGACACCTGGGTGAGGATGTCGATGCAGTACGAGTCCTCCTCGACCATGCGCTGCAACCCACGTGCCTGGCCCTCGATGCGACGGAGTCGCTTGAGATAGTCGTCCTTGCGGCCGATGTAGCCGTGCTGGTGCTCGTCCATGTCGCTCCTGTTGTACGGATACCCCTCAGGGGTATGTCACTCAGGTATACCACCATCCGCCCGCCAACGGTACCCCCCTACCGTATTTGCGCGGGACGAGCCGCAGACGAGTCGGGCGGCACTGAACGCACCGACGTGAGCGCGCGTCGAACTGAGTGAACCGCGAGTACTAGGCCCGCAGAGCTGCCGCGAGACGCGCGAGGGCGACGGCGACCTCGTCGAGGGCCACGTTGATCGCAGCGCGGCGGGCGGCTTCGGACTCCGAGTGTTCGTCGGCGGCATCCACCTGCGGACTCGGGCCTACGGTCCCCGCTCGCGGTGGGACGCCGCCCTCCCCGGCCCTGGCCGGTGCGATCTGCGGCATGTCCGGAAGTGCCGGTGCGGCGTGCGTCGAGGCCACGGGGTTCGGTGCCGGCGGGTTCGGGGTCTTGGTGTTCGGTACCGGCGGGTTCGCGGCCGCGGGGTTCGGTGCCACCCGTGCGGGACCGCCCTGATCCGGTGCGCCGGACCGGTGCCGCCGACCGTGGTAGTCCTCGGAGACGAGCGGTTCGGCGTTCGTGGAACGACGACCTCCCCGGTAGGCCGGACCCGGAGCCGACGCTGGCGAGGACCCGTGCACCGGTTCTGGCGATGGTGCCTCAGCCGGAGGCGGGGATGGGGCCGGCTGGTGGGAGTCGGGTAACCGGTGAGACCCCATCCGCTGCGATTGCGGGTTGGGCGGCTGTGAACCCGAGGTGCGCTCGGGTCCGGGAGTCGGACGCTGCTGGTTTCCGGCACGCGACATCACCGACGGGGCGTGACCGTTCGAGTGCGCATAGAAGTGCGGTCCGCCGTGACCGACGAAGAAGACACAGCCCACACCTTCCGGCGACGGGACCGGACAGGGGTTGCGTTCGATGAGGGACTGGGCACGATCGTCGAAGTCGTTCCACTCCAGCCAGAGGCGGCGGTCATGCCTCGGATGCGTGCTCGCATCCGTCGCGTGGTTGCCACGGTGGCCGATCGCGAGACGGCACTGCAGCAACCAATCGGACTCACCCGACAGTCCCAGCGCCGCCCGTTCGGTCGGCCGGCACACCACCGTCGACCAACAGCCTTCGCCGTTCATACGGACTCCCCTTCATACCTGCACTACTTCACGTTTTCTGCGCGCCATCCCGCCATGCCACGCCGGTCTTCGGAGCGATTCTCGAGTGCTCGTGCCTACCTCGGCGCGTCCCCCGGCAAGCGCCACGGCGTCCCCCATGCCCGCGGTGCTGTGAAGATCCCGGGCGTCAGTCTACGAAGGAGGCCGGTTCGGTGCCACCCTGTCCGCCTCCGCGCGTCCGGGCGAGAAACATCACGATCCGGCGACTGACCTCCTCCGGGCGATCGAGGTGGAGGAAGTGTCCGGCACCCGCGACGACCGCGGTGGCACTGCCGTCGGGCAGCACGTCGCGCACGTGATCGGTGAACCTCGACTGCATGCACCCGTCGTCGGCGCCGTGTAGATACAGGGTGCGGCAACGGGGTTCACCCAACCAGTCGTCGCGGAGGTCGGCGTAGCGGGCATCGGTGCGTGGGCGGCGCACCGCGCGGTAGTAGCCCAGGGCAGCGGACCGATGCGCGCGGGTCGGCAGCGCGGCGAGCGCATGATCGATGTCGACGTCGTAATCGGGCCGCGGGTCGCCGGCACGCCGCAGACGCCAGCGTCGCCACAGCAACGGGATCAACCAGCCCAGACTCCGCTCCGGCAGCCACGGCAACTGATTGAACCCGATGTACCAGCTCATCGTGGCCTGCCGCGCCAGCAGACGCACCGCACCCGGGCCGTCGGCGACCGCGCGCCGGATCGCGGGTATCGGCGGCACCGACATCGCGACCACAGCCGAGTACGGATTGTCGGGGCGGTGCGCGAGAGCGTTGACCGTCAGCGCACCCCAGTCGTGCCCGATGAGCACCGCACCCCGGCCGGCACCGACCGCCCGGTGAATCGCCCGGGCGTCGTAGGCGAGGGCCGCGACGTGAAAGTCCTTGTCCAGCGGTATGTCCGACGGCGAGTATCCGCGGGTGAACGGCGCGACGACGCGATAGCCGGCGGCGACGAGTTCCGGCGCGAGCAGACGCCACGTCCACGCCGAGTCGGGAAAACCATGAAGACACACCGCAACCGGTCCGTCGACCGGGCCCCACACCAGTGCACGGAGGGTGATGTGCCCGAGGTCGATGGCCTCGTGTCGCGGAGCGTCCGGGATACCGGCGGCGCGGCGCTCGGTGTCGCGTGGGTGTTGTGAGCTCTGGGTCATCGGCGTCAATGTAGCGCCCGGGTCCGACGAGCGCATCGACTTGCACGCATCGCTGCGCGCGTGCATCAGGTCAGACCGCGATGCCGGCGAACCCCGTCTCGCGGATCTCGCCGCCGACGAGTCGGAACGTGTGGGATTCCCCGACCTCGGCGGTCTGCGGGAAGTCCGTGCGCACATGCGCGCCGCGCGACTCGGTCCGGGCGGTGGCCGCCGCGATGACCGCCGACGCGGTCATCGTGAGCGCCGCATCCTCGACCTCGCGCACGGTCCGGGGGACACGCCGCGGCGCGTTCGCGACCGCCTCGGCCGCGATCGCCAGTCCGTCGGCGGACCGGCGGAGCGCGACCCGGCGCGACATCACGTCCTGCAGCAGGTCGCGGTCGAGGATCTGCATCGGTCCGGGCACCTGCGGGGCGGCCGCGGTGGCCGGCCGCAGATCACGCCGGCCGAGGGCGACCGCGGCAGCACGACGACCCATCACGAGCCCCTCGAGCAGGCTGTTGGACGCCAGCCGGTTGGCTCCGTGCAGGCCGGTCCGCGCGACCTCGCCGGCGGCGAGGAGGCCGTCGACGGCGGTGCGCGCCTCGTCGTCGGTCACCACTCCGCCACAGAGATAGTGCGCGCCGGGCACGACGGGGATGCGGTGGTCGGCCGGGTCGAGGCCGGCCGCTCGGATTCCGGCGCTGACCGTCGGGAATCGGCGCTCGAAATCGTGTACCCCACTGATGTCGAGGTAGACGCAGGGATGCCCGGTCAGTTCGATCGCGGTCTCGACGGCGTTGGCGACCACGTCGCGAGGCGCGAGGTCGCCCATCGGGTGCACGCCCTCGGTCACCGACCGTCCGTACACATCGACGAGTCGGCCGCCCTCGCCCCGGACCGCCTCACTGATCAGCGTCCGACGCCCGCGGGCGCCGGGTGTGTAGAGCATGGTCGGGTGGAACTGGATGAACTCGAGGTCGGCCACCTGCGCGCCCGCCTGGAGCGCCAGCGCGATGCCGTCGCCGGTGGCACCCGCCGGATTGGTCGTTGCGGCGTAGAGATGACCGGCACCACCCGTCGCGAGCAGGACCGTCGGCGCGTCGACTGCACCCCACCCCCCGTTCCGCAGGTAGGAGACACCGGACACCTGGTCGTCGCACACCCGCACCTCGGTGACGATCGCGTCGTCGAGGAAGCGGATGGACGCTCCGGCACCGGCACGCTGCGCGACGGCGTTGTGGAGGGCCCGCTGGATCGCGGCACCGGTGGCGTCACCACCGGCGTGGATGATGCGCCGCACCGAGTGGCCGCCTTCACGAGTGCGCAGCAGCTCCCCGTCGGCATCGCGGTCGAAGTCGGCACCCCACTCGATCAGCGCGGACACCGACGACCATCCGTCGGCGAGGATCGGACGCGACGCGACCGCGTCGCTGAGGCCGCCACCCGCGGCAAGGGTGTCGGCGAGGTGCAGATCGATCGAGTCGGTGTCGTCCGAGTCGGTGGGACGGACCTCGGGCATGACCACCGCGACGCCGCCCTGAGCGTAGAACGTCGAGGTCGGCTGCTCGCCGCGATCCGGACGCCAGCTCGGCCCCTTGTTCACGACGACGACCGACAGTCCGCCTTCCGCGGCGCAGAGCGCGGCGGTCAGACCGGCGATGCCGGCCCCGACCACGACGAGATCGGCACGGTCCGCGGCAGCCGCGTCCCGCACCAGTCCATGTGTGGACGTAGTCATGTCATCCGCCTTTCGCCGGTCGTACTCTCGACAACCCCGGCGGGGGGTATTCGATTCCCAGTCGAAAACCCTACCCCGCAGCTCTCCTCCGCGAAATGTTTGATCGCGCCGGATCGAGGCAACCCGAGCTCCATGAAAACCCTCTGGTTCGACCCGGCGAGTGAGACCGACCACGCAGGGCTCCCGGACGTGCGTCCCGAAACCACACCGTTCGGGACCGTCGACACCTACGACCAGGTCGTCGTGGGCGGTGGGATCACCGGTCTGACCACCGGACTCCTGCTGGCTCGAGCCGGTCAGAAGGTCACTGTTCTCGAGCGACGCCACATCGGCGCCGCGGCGACCGGACACACGACGGGCAAGCTCTCCCTCCTGCAGGGCACTCGATTGTCGTCGATCTCGAGTCGTCACGGAAAGGCCGCGGTCCACGACTACGTCGAGGCGAATCGCGAAGGCCAGGCATGGCTGCGCCACTACCTCGCCCACCGGGGACTACGGGTCGACGAGCGGGCGGCGCTGACGTTCGCGGCCACTGCGTCGGGCGCGAAGACGGTGGAGAAGGAGTTCGAGGCCTGCCGAGCGCACGACATCCCGGTGGAGCACGTCGACTGTCCGGAGCTGCCCTTCGACGTCCACACCGCGATCCGCCTGGAGGGACAGGCGCAGATCGACCCGATGGTGGTGCTGCGCGCCCTCGCCGACGACTTCCGCGCGCACGGCGGCCACCTCTACGAGGGTGTCCACGTGCAGGGCCTGCGCCACGGCTCACCGCACACCGTCACCACCGACGCCGGCGACCTGCGCGCGGAGTCGGTGATCCTCGCGACCGGCGTCCCGTTCCTCGACCGCGCCGGGTTCTTCGCCCGGGTGCACCCGCAGCGTTCGTACGCGGCGGCGTTCGTCGTCGACGGGGAGATCCCCCGCGAGATGTACCTCGGCGCCGACAACCCGTCGGTCTCCCTGCGAACCGCTCCGCGCCACGATCACGACGGCGAACTGCTACTGGTCGGCGGTTTCGGTCACGAGGTGGGCCGGACCAAATCCGAACGCCAACACGCGCTGGACATGATCGCCTGGACCGAGAAGCACTTCCCGACCGCGCGAATGGTCGCGCGGTGGTCGGCGCAGGACTATACGACGATCGACGAATTGCCCTACGTCGGGCAACTTCTGCCCGGCATGGAGACCGTTCAGGTGGCCACGGGATTCGCGAAGTGGGGACTCACCAACGGTGTCGCGGCCGCGCTGTCGATGACCGGACGCATCCTGGGGTCGGAGCCGCCCTGGTCCAAGACCCTTCGCCCCTGGCGCACCTCGGAGGTCACCAAGCCCGGCTCGCTGGCGTCGGCGGTGTCGGCCAACGCGCAGGTCGCGGCATATATGGCCGGCGGCTACCTCGGCCTGCTGAAACCCGCGGACACCTCACCCGCCGAGGGCGACGGCAGCGTCGGGCACTCCGGCGCGGCACCCAAGGCCGTCTGCACGGTGGCCGGCCAGACCCGATCCGTCGCGCCTCTGTGTACCCATCTGTACGGCGTGCTGCGCTGGAACGACGCCGAGCAGTCCTGGGACTGTCCGCTGCACGGGTCGCGCTTCAGCCACACCGGTGTGGTCCTCGAAGGACCGGCAACGCGAAACCTGTACTCGCAGGACGCATCCGACGACTGATCCCGGCAGGACTACCCCGCGCCCAGGATCCGCCGGAACACCGGTCGCGTCACCGTCGCCACGGGGCGCTGCAGGGCCCCGGCCAGGATTCGTACACCCAGATCCAGGGCGTATGCGTCGAACCCGACGAGTATGCGGTCACGGTTGCCGAGCAGACCGGCGAGGATCGAGATCGCCGCGGCATCCGATCGGGTACCTGGCAACCGGCGGTCGAAACCCTTGGTGACACGGTCACGCACAGCGGAATCCACGTACCGGGCCCGTCGTGCGATGGCGGTGTGGACCACGCCAGGGTAGACGATGTGGATCCGGACACCGGAGTCATTGTCTCGCAACTGTTTCTGAACGGTTTCCGAGTATCCGCGGGTCGCGAACTTCGACGCCGAGTACGCCGATTGGGCGGGCGATCCCATCAGCCCGAACGCGCTCGACGTGTTCACGATGCGCCCTCCCCCCGCGGTATGAAGGTGTCGGAGGAATGCCTCGGTACCGTTGACGACCCCACCGAAGTTGACCGCGAGGATCCGCCGCGCATAATCGTCGTCCTCGTCGAGGACGGACGCGACCATCGTGATGCCCGCGTTGTTGAACACGAGCGCCGGCGCGCCGTACCGTCGAACCACCTCATCCGCATAAGCCGTGACGGCCGCGGTGTCGGCGACGTCCACCTCGGCGGCATGCACCGTCGCACCGTTCTCCGCAGCCGAGTCCGCGGTCTCGGCGAGTGCCTGCGTGTCGACGTCACTGAGCAGCACCGGCACCCCGGCGGCCACCAGCCTGTTCGCCAGAGACCGGCCCATTCCCGAAGCGGCGCCGGTGATGACGGCAGGCCGTCCGGCACACAACCGCCGAAGACGATCATCGGTGACCTGCGGATGCCACAACCGACCGAGACCCAGGGAAACCTTCACGTTCACCGGACTACCCCGCCCGTCCCGTCCTACACCTTCACCGCGTTTATCCGGCCCCTGCACGGGTACCCCTTCTCACCGTGGGCTCGACCCACCCGAACGCAGCCATCACGGAGAGGGAAACGAGTGTCAGACGCAGTCGTGGTGGGCGCCGGACACAACGGGCTCATCTCCGCCATCCGGCTCGCCGACGCCGGATGGGACGTCACCGTCCTCGAGGCAGCGCCCGAGGTGGGCGGGGCGATCAAGAGTGCCGAGCTCACCCCCGGTTACGTGACCGACCTCTTCAGCGCCTTCTATCCCCTCGCCGTCGCCTCCCCGGTGTTCGCCGACCTCGATCTCGAAGCCCACGGCCTGAGCTGGAGCAGAGCGCCATTGGCATTCGGACATCCGGCGGGGCCCGAGGACGACGACGCACCGGTCGTCCACCCCGACGCGGCCGACACCGCAGCCCAACTCGCCGCCTTCGACCGACGTGACGGCCAGGCGTGGCTCGATCTCGTCGAGCAGTGGGAAATGCTGCGGCCCGCCATCCTCGACACGTTGTTCGGCTCTTTCCCGCCGGTCCGCGCGGTGTTGTCCCTGCTGCGTTCCGTCGGCACCGCAGAGGCTCTGCGCCTTGCCCGGTTCTTGATCCTGCCCGCCGATCGGATGGTGCGGGAACTGTTCCACAGCGAGAAGTCGGGACTGCTCATCCTGGGCAACGCGCTGCACGCCGACATCCCCCTCCATGCACCCGGCAGCGGAATGATGGGGTACCTGCTGACCATGCTGGGCCAGGACACCGGATATCCGGTCCCGGTGGGTGGTGCGGGTGCGCTGTCTGCCGCACTGCGGCGCCGCGCGGAAAGTGCTGGCGCACAGGTACATTGCGACACCCGGGTGACCGAGATCGAGGTCCGGGGTGGACGTGCGGTAGGTGTCGTCGACAGCGGCGGACGCCGCTGGCGGGCCGACCGGGCAGTTCTCGCCGATGTCTCGGCGCCTGCGCTCTACACGGACCTGCTCTCTCCGGCCGACGTGCCCGGGCGCGTACTCGACGATCTGCAGAAGTTCACCTGGGACACCCCGGTGGTGAAGGTGAACTACGCGATCGACGGGAAGATACCTTGGCGCAGCGCCAATCTCGGCGGCGCGGGTACCGTGCACCTCGGCGCGGACGCGCGCAACATCGCCTACTCCACCGCCGACATCGAGACCGGGAACATACCCGAACACCCCTTCCTGCTCTTCGGTCAGATGACCACGGCCGACGCCGGAAGATCACCCGCCGGCACCGAGAGCGCATGGTCCTACAGCCACCTGCCCCGCGGGGTCACCGACGACGAGGCCGCTCGTCTTCTCGCCGCCCGGATGGACGAAGTACTCGAAGAGCACGCTCCGGGCGTCTCGGACATGACCATCGGCCGCCACGTGCAGACACCGCACGACCTGCAGACCGCAGACGCCAACCTCGTCCACGGGACGGTGAACGGGGGAACGGCACAATTGTTCCAGCAGTTGATCTTCCGTCCATCGCCGAGTCTCGGTGGCGCCACGACACCCGTGGACCGCCTTTATCTCGCGGGATCGGCCGCACATCCCGGCGGCGGGGTACACGGGGCCTGCGGCAACAACGCCGCACGCGCCGCCCTTGCCTCCGACGGTATACGCGGAACGCCGCGAAGAGCGTTGAACCGCACCATCACCAGACACCTCACGAAACCATGGAAACCACAAGGGAACGGAGATCATTCATGAATCGCGTCGAACGCCACACATCCGCAACCCCCGCGCAGGTCTGGTCGGTGTTGTCCGACGGCTGGCTCTACTCCTCCTGGGTGGTGGGCGCATCACGCATCCGCGACGTCGACCCCACCTGGCCGCAGGCGGGAGCGAAGATCCACCACTCGGTGGGCGTCTGGCCCGTGCTGCTCAACGACGAGACGACGTCGGTGGAGTCCAAGGCGGGATTGTTGGAGATGTCCGCAGCCGGCTGGCCGTTCGGTCGCGCCCGCATCCGGATGACGATCGAGAAGGACGGCAACGGCTCCCTGATCGGCATGGAGGAGTTCGTCGAGACGGCCCCGCTGAAGTGGGTTCCGCCGGTGGTCCAGCAGACCGCCATGTCACCCCGACTGAACGAGTGCCTGACTCGACTGGCGATGCTCGCCGAGCGTCAGCCCGGCTGAGAGCCGGGATTCATCCAGTGTTCCCGGCTTACGAGTAGCCCCGCTTTGGGCGAGGAGGCCGGAGCATGCGGAGGGCCGTCACGTAGGGCGGCACACCACCTTGATGGTGTCCAGGGCGTCGTCTGCGGCGTCTGGCAGGTTCATCCCGGCGTTCTTCCCGGTCCGTAGGTACTCGACAACCGGCTCGTTCAGCACCTCGCCGGGTACCACCACCGGGATACCGGGCGGGTACGGTGTGATCTGTTCGGCTGCAATACGTCCCGGAGCCTCGTCGAGGGAGACCGACTCGGTGTCGCCGAAGAAGGCGTCACGGGGGAGCACCCTGTTCTCCAGCTGCAGCTCGTCCGGAGACGGCTGGCGGATCTCCCGAGGAGGATCGAAAGAGTCTGCGGCGGAAGCGAGATCGCGCAGCGCTGTCAGCAACCGATCCGCGGTGTCCTCGTCGTCGGCATGCGAGATGGTCGCGAGAATCCGTCGATGGTCGCTCAATCCGAGGTCGACGCAATGGTGTTCGCGGAGCCAGTCGGCGCATTGATAGCAACTGACCCCCAGCCCGTCCACGTCGATCAGGACCTGCATCTCATCCAGATCATGGCTGGCCTCTTCACGGAGCAGTTCGTCATGCGTCACCGTCAGACCGTCGATCTCGTCGACGCTGCGACGGACGGTGCGCGCCAACTCGAGTCCTCGGCCGAGCACTTCTCGCCCAGACCGCACCATGTATCGACGCCAGCCGTCCAACGCGGCATAGATCGGCACGCTCGGGCTGGTGGTCATCAGCAGGTCCGCGCACCGTGACAGCCGAGAGCGGTCGATCAGGTCGCCCTGGACGTGGAAGACAGACCCCTGCTCGAAGCCCGCGCCCATCTTGTGGACACTGACGACGCAAACATCGGCTCCGGCATCCATTGCCCACGTGGGTAGTTCGTCGTGGAACGGCAGGTGCGCGCCCCACGCCTCGTCGACGATCAGCGGCTTGCCGTACTCGTGGCAGACGTCGGCGATGGCCCGGATGTCCGCACACGTGCCATATGGAGTCGGACTCACGATGAGCAGGCCCGACGCCTGGGGATCCGTCTCCCACGCCTTGCGTACCTCCGCGGGCGACGGCGGATGCGTCAGGTGGAGCGTCTCGTCCCATCGCGGACGTAGTCCGGAGAAGATCAGCCCGGCCACGATCGACTTGTGGGCATCCCGGGTGATGAGGAGTTCCCCACCTTCGCCACCGGCCACGGCCATCATCGCGGCCTTCACCGACAGCGAACTGCCGCACGTGGAGAAGAACGTGAGCTCGGCGCCCACCGCGTCCGCCATGAGTTCCTCGGCGTCGGACAGGTAGGCGTTGGTCATCCGCCGGTCGTCGAGACCGCCCGAGGCGAGGACATCCGATTCGAAGGCGGCCCCTCCGATGGTCGAGCGCGTGCGGTCGTCCACGCCACGACCCTGTCGGTGGCCGGGCGGCGTGTAGCCGTACCGGTTCTCGCGGCGGTACCCGTCGAGTGCTTCGAGTAGTGGTGCTCGAGATTGATCCAGAGACATCGTGTCGGGGCTCCGATCGTGTCTTATGACGGAACAGGGGTGCGGGTCAATGGGCTTCGCTCATCTCGCCGCTGTGTGACGACTTCGCGGCGCGGCGTCGCAGGCGTTCTCGATAGCCGTATGTCGCCCTGAGCACGTCGTCGTGACTGTCGGCGCTGGAACCGAGCGCACCGGCGAAGATCCCCATCGACGTCGCCAGCCATGCGAGGTTGACGTAGTTGACCAGCCCGGCCCGGAAGCCGAGTTGCGAGGACAGAAAGGTCTCCTCGATGACGGTCATGGCGGCGACGAGGACCGCGACGAACAGGCCCACGTAGAGGACCACCGCGCTGAAGGCGACGGTGCAGACCGTGGCCGTGTTGTAGAGCCGGGCGCGTGGTCGGTAGGTGTCGGTCGTCCGTTCCCAGAGGCGGTTGTTGACGATCAGCCAGAGCGTTGCCAGGACCATCGACAGTATGGAGATGGCGGCCAGACGCCATGGACTGAGCGCGTTGGCCATCGACCAGATGGTGGAGAAGAAGACACCGAACGACGCCGCCGCGGCAGCGGCCGCCGTCATGCCCGTGAGCGTCGGGATCAGTCGCCACGGCCGGTTGCCGCGCACCATCCCCGCCGTCAAACGCATCCGAGGGGTGATACCCGGGGCCACAACATATTCCGTCTCACCATCGCGTTCGACCAGCAGTCCGCGGGACCGCTCGAACGACTCGGTCGAGGAGTCCTTCAGAGAGGACACCACCGTCGCGATGAGGTTGCCGAGCCGCCGGCGGGGGGATGGCCCGAGCGCCGGCAGGGAGATCACCGCGGCCCCACGTTCCCGGTCGAGTTCGGCCAGCACGACACTGTCCCGGGTACGCCGGTCACTGCCGAGACCCCCGCGGACGGTGAACAGGCGAGGCATCTCGGTCACAAACACGACGACTTCGTCCGGGACCCGGTCGGCACCCCAGACGGTCTCCAGATCGCCGCGCGGGGTCATCTGGAGTGTGGTGTCACGGGTGACGGTGACTCCGCGGTAATCCATCCCGAATCGCTCGGCGATCCCGCGAATCCGGTCCTCGCCGTTCGTGATCAACGTCTCGGGCAACCCGTGTTCGGCCACCATTCGCAGACTCGAGATTCTCCTGCCCTCCTGGCGCTCGACGGTTGTTCATCCACCGACGGTCGGTCCGCCGGGGTCAGTCCGGCGGCTCGGGCTCGCCGGCGGCCGGCGACTCGAGGTCCTCCTCGTCGCCCGACGTGGGCTGAGCCTCGTTCTCCTTCTCCGTAGGCTCGTCGACGTGTTCTTCCTCGAGTTCGTCCACCTTGCGGCGGGCGTCGTCGGGGGTCTGGTCCGGTGAACCGGTCTCGGCCGGCTCCATCGGTAGTTCTTCGGACATCTAGGTGTGTTCACCGCCAATCCGTTTCGGGTATCCGGACATGTGCGACTTCCCGGGGTGTTCGGTTTCTAAACACCGGAAATCCGTGAGGACGGCCTCCCACGAGGTGTAGGCCCTTCGTGACGTGGGTATGCCACGAGCATGTCTGACGAAGAGCGCAAGTCCATGGACCCAGCGCCGGAGGAGACACCCGATCTGGAGTCCGGTGGCGGTGTGGCACCCGGCGACACTCCACCCGACACCCCCCAGACGTCGGGGCTCTCGCACGAACAACCCAATCGGACGAAACACTTTCCGGCCGGCGGGGTCGGCGCCTTCCTCGGCGTCGGTCTCCTGGTGATCGCGATGCTCGTCATCATCGTCGGGCTCATCGTGATGGTGCTGTGACGACCTGATCAGGCCCCCGTCGCCAGGTGGGGATCGGCGACGGGCTTGGATTCCGCCGAATTGCGTTGTCGCAGTATGACCGACAATACGACGATCGCGGCCACCGCCACGAATTCGCTCTGCCAGTTCTGCATCGACTCGAACCAGAACTGCGATGTGGTGAGGTACTGCCAGACCGTTACCGCGGCCTCACCGTGTTGCTCCTGCTCGGTGCTGTACGCACGCGCGCCGCCGACGGCGTGCAGGACGAACGAGGCGAGGAACAGCGCGAAAAACGCTATCGACAACGAGTTCTCGTATACCGCCAGAACCCACCCACCGCGGCGGATCGGCCATGGGGCACCGGCCTGGTCCTTCTCCGCGCGAGGGTCCACGTCCTGCGGCGCTTCGGAATCCACGGGTTTGGACTCCGACGAACCCCGTTGATACAGAAAAGCCGTCAACACGACGTACATGCCCATCTGGAGGAACTCGGATTCCCAGTTCTCGAACGTCGCCTCGACGAATTCGCCGGTGCGCAGGTACCCCGACAGCGAGACCGACGCGGCGCCGTGGGACATCTGCTCGGCGTTGAAGGCATGCCAACCGGACACGATCATCCCGAACATGAAGACGAGAAACAGCGCCGAACAGGCCAGGAACAGCCCGTTGTCGCGTAAGACGCGGCGCATCATCAGAACCGGCCCCTCTCCGATCACCGACGCCGGCCGGGCCTCAGCCCAGGGCCGGAGAACGAGGCGAATACCTCAACACCGCACCCACCCCGTCACGCGGGGCGATCCGTTCGTCCACTCGCACCAACTCGGCGCCGATCATGACCGCCGCGAGCGGCAGCGCCTCGTCGGCCAGGAGCGTCCGCTCGGGTGCCAGTCCGAGCTCCGAGAGATTCTCCGGAGTCGGTGCGAGAGTTGCGACCCCACCCGCGTCCGGTCCGCCGTCGACGACCGTCGCGCCGTCGAGGTCACCGATGATCAGCGTTTCGACCTCGCCGTTCCGCAGCGCGCCGCAGACGGCGGTGAGACCTTCGACGGCGAGTGCCGGATCATGACCGAGCCCGGCCTCGAAACGTTCGGCCACATCGGCGATCAGCTCGTTCTGGCGCCGCGCGAATTCTTCGGCGACAGCACGGCGGACGTCGGCGTCGGCCACTCCGCCGCGCCGCGCGCCCAGGTGCAGATCGACGAGTCGCGTGGCCAGCCGCTCGGGAGCCGCGGCGGTCAGATCGGCGGTCGAGGATGTCTCGCCGATGACGAAGACGATCTCGGGGTCGTCGGCGTCGACGATGGCGGTCAGGCGCTCGGCCACCGCCCGGATGTTCTTGCGTCTTTCTTCGTCGCTGCGCTGCTGCGGGTCGCCGTATCCGGGGGACTCGGCACTTGCCGCGTGATGCACCGGATACCCTTCGCCCTCAACGGTTTCGGTCTTCACGGACACCCCACCGGTAGCGAAGACCTCGATGTCGGCCCCGGTGTGGTCGACGGCGGCGACCACGTGGCAGGGCGACGCGGTGCCGTGCTCGATCAGCGGGACCAGATAGGGCACCGGCGAGTAACGGGCCGTCGGGGTCACCGGTGGACGGATGAGCTGCTCGTCGAGGATCACTCCGTCCGGACCGGCGATCACCGCTCGACCACTGACACCGACCGACGGCACCTGGCCGAGGAGGGCGGTGCCGATCGGATCGACGACAGCGGGTTCCGCTCCGGCCGAGATCAGTTCGTCGCGCAATGCGCGCCAACGCAATTCCATCGCGTGCGCGGCATCTTCGGTGTTGTGCGAATCGTCGATGTAGACCGAGGCGAACGGACCTGTCGTGGTCGTCAGCGCTCGAAGTCGGGTCGAGTTCATGCGCGGTCTCCTCACGGGTTGTTCGGGCACGTCGACCCTCTACGGGTGCCCAGCGAGGAGGCCCTCAAACATCCCGGCCCGGCCGCCGGTCGGCGTGCCGGGCAACAGACGGGGGTCAGAGCGTGGCGGCGTCGATCACGAACCGGTAGCGCACGTCCGACGCGACCACGCGGTCGTATGCCTCGTTGATCCGATCGGCCGAGATCACCTCGATCTCCGCACCGATGCCGTGCTCGGCACAGAAGTCGAGCATCTCCTGGGTTTGGGCGATCCCCCCGATCATCGAACCGGAGAAGCTGCGCCGCTTGCCGATCAGCGCACCGGCCGCGACGTCGATCGGATGTTCGGGCAGACCGAGTTCGACGAGGGTGCCGTCGAGGGCGAGCATGCCCAGGTACTTGCCGATCGGCAGGTTCGCGGACACGGTGTTGAGGATCAGGTCGAAGGAGTTGCGCAGGTCGCGGAAGGTCTGCGGATCACTCGTCGCGTGGTAGTGGTCCGCCCCGAGACGCAAGCCGTCCTCCATCTTCTTCAGCGACTGCGACAGCACCGTCACCTCGGCGCCGAGCGCGTGGGCGATCTTGACCCCGACATGTCCGAGGCCACCGAGACCGACGATCGCCACCTTCTTGCCGGGACCCGCACCCCAGTGCCGCAACGGCGAATACAGCGTGATCCCCGCGCACAGCAGCGGAGCCGCCTCGTCGAGCGCGATCCCCTCCGGGATGCGGCAGACATAGTTCTCGTCGACGACGATCGAGGTGCTGTAGCCGCCGTGCGTGGGTTGCCCGTCCCGGCCGAGCGCGTTGTACGTCCCGGTGCTGCCGCGCTCGCAGTACTGCTCCTCACCGAGTCTGCACGGCTCGCATTCACGGCAGGAGTCGACGAAACAGCCCACGCCCACGCGATCCCCGACCGCGTACCGGGTGACGCCCTCACCGACGGCGGAGACCGTACCGGCGATCTCGTGCCCCGGGACCACCGGGAACCGGGTGCCACCCCATTCGTCGCGTGCGGTGTGGATATCGGAGTGGCAGATCCCGGCGTAGGCGATGGCGATCGCGACGTCGTTCGGGCCGAGGTCGCGCCGTTCGATCGTGGTCGGCTCGAGCGGGCGATCTGCTGCCGGGGCGATGTACGCGTTGACCGTCGTGGGCATGCGGGGGACTCCTAGGGCTGGATGTTCAGGGACTGAAGTGTTCGCGGGCTGATGTGTGTTCGGGTGCTGATGCGTTCGGGGCGACCGATGCGCAGGTGTGCATGGGTCGGCACGTGACAAGTCTGCCGTCGCGCGTGCGTCATCGCCAGAACGGCACGTCGGGAGCCGACGCAGCACGTACGGACACTGGATCGGCCTTCGAAGATCGTTACAATGGACGACGGTGACGATCAACAGCTCGGTCGACGACGGCCGGCGCACGCAGTTGCATCCGGTGTCGCCCATCGCCGAGGTCACGCGATTCGGGGCAACCACCGCCCACGCGGCTGCGGGCCTCGGGCGGTTCGTCCTCCACACGGCAGGCGACGCGATTCGCGGTCGCGCGCCCAATGCTGCGCGCGCGGCGCATGAACTGCGGGCCACCTTCGAGCATCTGGGTCCGACCTACGTGAAGCTCGGGCAGCTGATCGCCTCGAGTCCCGGCGTCTTCTCCGACGCCCTCTCCTCGGAGTTCGAGACGCTGCTCGATCGCGTGAAACCGGCCGACCCCGACGAGATGCGTGCACAATTCGTCGCCGAACTCGGCCGCCCGCCCGAAGAGGTCTTCGCGCAGTTCGATCCGGTGCCGATCGCCTCGGCGTCGATCGCGCAGGTCCACACCGCGACCCTGCACAGCGGCGAAGAAGTGGTCGTCAAGATCCAGCGACCCGGGATTGCCGACCGGCTCGCCCCGGACGTCGCGATCCTCGAACGTCTCGCCGGTCTCGTCGAGGTCTCCGAGTACGGCCGGATGCTCAGCGCGCGCCACGTCGTCGAGGATTTCGCGGCCGGCCTCGATGCCGAACTGGATTTCCGGATCGAGGCGGACACCATGCGGGAATGGTTCGAGTGCCTGCAACCGGGCCCCTTCGGGGATCGTGTCCGCGTCCCGCACGTGTACGACGAGTTCACGACGCCGCGCGTCCTGACCATGGAGCGCATCCACGCGGTCCGGATCGACGACGCCGCCGCGGTTCGGGCGGCCGGTCACGACGGCGTCGCGCTGTGCCGGAACCTGTTGCTGTCGCTCCTCGACTCGGCATTCCACGGCGGCCTCTTCCACGGCGATCTGCACGCCGGCAACGTCCTCGTCGACGAAACCGGGAAGATCGTGTTGCTCGACTTCGGCATCGTCGGCCGGTTCACCCCGCGTACGCGCCGGATCCTTCGCCAGCTCGTCGTCGATCTGGTGGTCCGGGCGGACTACGAATCCGCAGGCCGCGCGATCTTCCTGCTGGGCGCCGTCCACAAGCCGGGGTCGACCGCCAGGGGCGCCGAGGACATCAAGAAGGTGACGACCCCGCTGTCGACGACCGATCTCGGTTCGATGTCCTACACCGACCTGGGCCGACAACTCGCCGCCGTGGCCAAGGCCCACGACGCCCGGCTGCCGCGCGAACTGGTTCTCGTCGGCAAACAGCTGCTGTACGTCGAGAAGTACATGAAGCTGTTGGCGCCACGATGGAAGGCCATGTCGGACAAGGAGATCTACGGCTACATGGCCGGCATCCTGAAGGAGGCCGAGCGCGATCGCCGGGCCGACCGTGAACGAATGAGCTGATGCACGGTGGTAAATCGCGGCATGTCGGGCCTACTGACGCGTACGGAGCGCGAATCGACCGCTAGGGTGAGAGCGATTAGCTGCTGATTCACAGGAGTCACACATGAGACGTTTCGTGCCGGCACTGCTGGCATTCTTTGGCGCCGCGTTCATCGCGGCGGCCATCGCCATCCCGCTTTACCTGGTGCCGCAACTGAAGGTGGTGCCGCTGGACCTGGACATCACCTCCGACGCGACGACGGTGGCGGCCGACGGTTCGACGGGCGACCGGTTCCCGGCCGTCATCTTCGACCGTTGCTCGGTGGCCGAGGACCGTGCCCGCACACTCGAGGCGCACCTCACCCAGCAACGCCGCTCGATCATCACCGAACCGTCGGACAGCCGCCAGGCGAGCCTGCAGTCCGCGCAGACCGTTCTGATCGACCGGCTCCGTGACGCCGACGGTCAGGAGACCGAGCCGAGCGTCGCCGCTGCCGGTGAGACCCGCACCTGCAAGGACGGCTTGCTCGCCGCGTCCATCGACCGCGTGTCGGTGAACCGGAAGACCTCGGTTCCCAACGGCGCCGTGAGCTCGCTGCAGCTCGAGGCCGTCCCGCCGGGCGGCAACGTCAACGACGTGTCGGTCGCCCTCGACAACCGCACCGGCTTCCAGTACAAGTTCGGCTTCGACGTCCAGAAGCGCGACTACGCGTACTACGACCTGAACACCCGCCAGGACTGCGCGGCCAAGTTCCAGGGCGAGGAGGAGATCGACGGGGTCAAGACGTATCACTTCGCGTGCGACGTCCCCGAGACCGATCTGTCGTCGCTGCCGAACGCCCAGGGTGAGGCCGCTCTCGGCACCATGCTGACCATGCCCGCCAGGTGGTGGGGCATCACCGGCCGCGGCGTCCGCCCGAACGATCCGGTCACCATGCACCGCTACGCGGCGGCGACCCGCCACGTGTGGGTCGAACCCGAGACCGGCACCATCGTCGACGGTCGCGAGGACCAGCACCAGTACTTCAAGTCGCCCGACCAGAGCGAGGCCACTCCGGCGCCGGTTCGTGAATTCCGGATGGACGCGCTCAAGGGCACGTTCAAGTGGGCCGACCAGACCGTCGCCAACCAGGCCGACAAGGCCAGCGGCTACCTGAACCAGCTGAAGGTCGGCGGCACCTGGGTGCCGATCATCCTCGGCGTCATCGGCGCCATCCTGCTGGCCGCCGCGGTCCTGCTGTTCCTCCGCGGACGTCGCGACGACGCCGTCGTGGCCACCGCCGGTCCGGTCGGCGCCCCGCCCGCCGCGGACGACCGCGACACCCGACTGATCAAGCGGGATGTCCCTCCGGCCGGTGCCGCACCGTCAGCGGGTAACCCGTGGGAGCGGCCGACCGAGCAGATCCCGAAGGTCGACGGTGGCGAGCCCCCGGCCGACGATTCGTCGACGCGCACCTTCCGCAAGCAGCCGCCGCCCGAGTAGGGCCCAGCTGCACGGCGACCCCCGCGGGCGCATCCGGTACCCACCGGATGCGCCCGCGGTGTTTTGTCTGTGGCAGGTGCAGCACTACGTGTCGGCCGGCGACACGAACTGCTGAATCTGGCCCTCAGAGGCGCGAGGCTCCTCTGCCCACTTGATGTGCGAGGACCGCGCCACCCCCTCAGGTGCGAGGGCTCGCCACCCCGCCCCTCAGGTGCGAGGCTCGCCACCCCGCCCCTCAGATGCGAGGACCGCGCCACCCCGCTCCCGTAGCCAGGCAGGGCCACACACACAACACGGGCCGGTGACCCCGAAGGTCACCGGCCCGTGCCGTTGTTGTCTCTATGGAGTTGCGAGACCGTTCACTCGGCTCAGAAGAACGCCGGGCGGAAGGTCTTGGCCCACGACTCCTTGAAGGTGCTCGACCAGTAGTCCCACCAGTGCGCACCGTCCGGGGTGATCCGGGTGGTGAGCTTGACGCCGGGGACGAGCGCCACGCGGCCGACGTACAGCTGGCTGCTGGTCGAGGCGGCGACCTCGAGCGGGATCATCTGCGCGAACTTGACCGGGTCGAAGTTGCCGCTGGTCGGGTTGACCGACGAGTCGTACTTGCTGCCGACGCCGCTGCCGGACGACACGTAGACGTACTTGCCGGCCAGGTTGCCCGCGCTCAGGAACGGATCGTTCTGGAACCAGCTACCCGCCGGGTAGAAGCCCCACATGTTGGTGGGGTTGCCGCCCATCTCGATGACGGAGGCCTGGATGCCCTGGGTGAAGCCCGGCATGGTGACCGTCGGGTAGCCGCTGTAGGACGCGACCGCCTTGTAGAAGTTCGGGTGACGCGACGCGAGGTTGAGCGCCGAGGTGCCCGACATCGACAGGCCGGCGATGCCGTTGCGACGGTTGTCGCTGCCATGGTTTGCGGCCATGTAGCCCGGCAATTCGCGGGTCAGGAAGGTCTCCCACTTGTTGACGCCCAGCTTGGGGTCGGCCGACTGCCAGTCGGTGTAGAAGCTGCCGCCGCCGCCGAACGGGATGGCGACGTTGGTGCCCTTGCCGGCCATGTAGCGGGCGACATCGGTGTTGATCAGCCAGCCGCTGTTGTTGTTGGGGGCGCGGAGTCCGTCGAGGAGGTAGAGCGTCGGCTTCGGTCCGCCGCCACCCGCCGAGACGATGCACACCGGCACGGTCCGGTTCATGGCGTTCGAGCGGACATACTCGACGTTGCAGCCATTGGCTGCGGACGCCGGCGGAGCTGCGACCAGCGTGGCACCTGACACGGCCACGAGAGCCACGAGTCCGGCGACGAGGCGCTTACGGGCGCGAGTCAGCATTCGTCAGTTTTCCTTTGGATCTCGGCCGGAGTCGGCCGCTGTCTGGGTCTTGCCTACCGGGTACTGCGGAAGTGGTACGAGGGGGATTGTATTGATCCCCCTCCGGCGCGGTACCCGTCGTCGTGAAGTGTAACGGCACGATAACGTCGCGGCAAAGGCTGGAACGTGCTTCGTGACCCCGGATGGCAGTGGCACATCTCACATCTGCCGCGATCTGAACAGCCCATATGGCCCATACGCGGCATCCTTGCCCGATTTTGCCCTCTGAACGGATGAAATTGCCGCGACCGCACCGTTATTCGTTTGGGTGGTTAACGGTGATACGGAGATCTGCCACGAGCTTCGGGGCCGGCCATGTCGATCAACCACCCGCGATTCGACGCCTCGATCACTAGGGTCAGGGCGGTGGACATGGGTGAATACCTCGGCGCCGACGCCACCGCACTCGCCGGACTCGTCGCCTCGGGCGAGGTCACGGCAGTCGAACTCCTCGATCTGGCACGGACACGTGCCGCCACGGTGAACCCCCACCTGAACGCCATCGTCATCCCGATGGAAGCCGAGGCCGACCGCCGGGTGCACACCGAGCTCGACGGACCGTTCGCCGGCGTCCCGTTCCTGATCAAGGACCTCGCCCAGGACTACCGCGGCTACCCGACGACGCGCGGCTCCCGGTCACTCGCCCGGCACGTGGCCACCGAACACGCGACGGTCGTCCAACGCTTCCTCGACGCCGGGCTGGTCATCTTCGGTAAGACCAACACCCCGGAGTTCGGTGCCAAGGCACAGACCGAATCCGTCCTCTGGGGCCCGGCGCGCAATCCGTGGAACCCCGACGTGACCCCCGGCGGCTCGTCCGGTGGCAGCGCGGCCGCCGTCGCCGCCGGCATCGTGCCCGCGGCCGGGGCCAACGACGGCGGCGGATCCATCCGCATCCCGGCGGCGTGCAACGGCCTGGTCGGCCTGAAGGCCTCGCGCGGTCTGATGCCGTTCGGCCCCGCCACCGGTGAACCGCTCTTCGGGATGGGAGTCGAGGGCGTCGTGACCCGGACCGTGCGCGACGCGGCCGCCCTCTACGACGCGATCATCGGCCCCACCTCGTCGTCGACCTATCCCGCTCCCCTCCACACCGAGTCCTTCACCACCCGCATCGCCACGCCGCCGCGACTGCTGCGGATCGGGTTCACCACCCGTTCGGCGATCAACCCCGCACCACACCCCGAGGCGGTCGCCGCCGTCGAGCACGCCACACGCGTGCTCACCGGACTCGGGCACCACGTCGAGGAGGTGGACCCGCCGCACGACGACGCGGAACTGGCCCGCGACTTCCTCGAGATCTGGTTCGCGAAGGCGGCGGCCCAGGTCGACGAGGCGCGACGCCTGTCCGGCGCCGGTGACTCCGAGTTCGAGGCGGACACTCTCGCCCTCGCCGAGATCGGCCGTGCGGCCGGGGTCGTGCCGCTCTTCCGGGCACTCGATCACGTCAACGACCACGTCCTCGCGCTCGAACGCTTCCACCAGAATTACGACCTGCTGCTGACCCCGACCCTCGCCGTACCGCCACCGAGGATCGGGTCCATGACGACCCCACCCCTCCTCCAGCGGGCAGCGCGTCTCGCGGCTCACGCCCGCGTCGGCCGGGTGATGTCGCGGATGGGAATCGTCGACCAGCTCATCGAGGAGAACCTCGACTGGGTTCCCTACACCCAGCTGGCGAACCTGACCGGGCGTCCGGCGATCAGCGTTCCCCTGCACTGGACCGACACCGGCCTGCCGCTCGGGGTGCAGTTCGTCGGCAAGCTGGGCGCCGACGGCGATCTCCTCGCCCTCGCCGCATCGCTCGAAGATGCCGCGCCGTGGTTCCACCGGTACGCCGACATCACCGTGTGACGCGGCGCTAATGTCTTCTCGAGATCGCGAGTTCTCGTGGGGACGAGCGGCACATCGAACGAGGTGAGGAGTTGTCGTGACTGAGCAGGTGGCCGACGCGGTGGTCGTCGGTGCGGGTCTGGCGGGTCTGGTCGCGACATACGAGCTCACCAAGGCCGGCCGGCGGGTGGTCGTCGTCGATCAGGAGAACCGCAACAATCTTGGGGGACAGGCATTCTGGTCGCTGGGCGGACTCTTCATGGTCGACACCCCCGAGCAGCGCCGACTCGGCATCTCCGACTCCGCGGACCTCGCCCTGCAGGACTGGATGGGGTCAGCCGGATTCGACCGTGACGACGAGGACTACTGGCCGCGGCAGTGGGCCCGGGCGTACGTCGACTTCGCGGCCACCGAGAAGCGGCAGTATCTGCACGATCTCGGGCTGCGCATCACCCCGATCGTCGGCTGGGCCGAACGCGGGGGCGGTTTCGCCGACGGGCACGGGAATTCCGTGCCACGCTTCCACCTGACCTGGGGCACCGGGCCGGAGGTCGTGCGGATCTTCGCCGAACCGGTCGTCGAGGCCGAGAAGCGCGGGCTGGTCGAGTTCCGGTTCCGCCATCGCGTCGACGAACTCATCGTCGAAGACGGTGTCGCCGTTGGCGTGCGGGGCGCGACCCTCGCACCGACCGACCTCGGGCGCGGCAAGGCGTCGAACCGCGATGTGACGGGCGAGTTCGAGGTCCGCGCCGGCGCGGTCATCGTGACCTCCGGCGGGATCGGCCACAACCACGACCTCATCCGCAAGAACTGGCCGGTCGACCGTCTCGGACCGGCACCGAAGACGATGATCTCCGGCGTCCCGGCCCACGTCGACGGACGCATGCTGGGGATCAGCGAGGACGCCGGCGCGAGCATCGTCAACCGGGACCGCATGTGGCACTACACCGAGGGCATCCACAACTGGGACCCGATCTGGCCGGACCACGCCATCCGGATCATCCCGGGCCCGTCGTCGTTGTGGCTCGACGCCAACGGCAACCGCCTCGCGCCGCCGAACTTCCCGGGCTTCGACACGAACTCGACGATGAAGGCGATCGTCGCCGCCGGTCACGACTACTCGTGGTTCATCCTCACCCAGTCCATCGTCGAGAAGGAGTTCATGCTGTCGGGTTCGGAGCAGAACCCAGACATCACGTCCAAGGATCTCCGGCTCGCCGCCAGGAGCCGCCTCGCCAAGGGCGCCGCCGGTCCGGTGGATGCCTTCCTGCGCAACGGTATCGACTTCGTGGTCGCCGACAACCTGCCCGAATTGGTCAGCGGCATGAACGCGATCGCCCGCGGCCCCGAACTCGATCTCGCCCACATCGAACGCGTCATCTCCGCCCGCGACGCCGAGGTGGACAACAAGTTCTCCAAGGACGCCCAGTTGATGGCGATCAACAACGCGCGACAGTTCATCGGCGACAAGATGGTTCGTGTGGCCAAGCCCCACCGCATCCTCGATCCCGCACACGGTCCGTTGATCGCGGTGCGGCTCAACATCCTCACCCGGAAGACCCTCGGCGGCCTCGAGACGAACCTCGACTCCCAGGTGCTGCGACCCGACGGCAGCGCGTTCGACGGTCTGTTCGCCGCCGGCGAGGTCGCCGGCTTCGGGGGCGGCGGTGTGCACGGTTACAACGCTCTCGAGGGCACCTTCCTGGGCGGGTGCATCTTCTCCGGACGAGCGGCCGGACGGGCCGTCGCGCGCAGCTGACCCCGGCCCTCGACCGGGTGGCGGCACGTCTACGAAAAGGGCTGCCTGCCCTACTTTTTCGCGACCCCATCCGCGATCCCGTTTCGGATATGCGTGGGCTAGGGTAATGGGCGTGCCGGTGCCGCAGACGATCCTGACGCGAAAGACCAAGTCGGCGATCTTTCTCGTCCTCACCATCGACGACGGTGGTGAGGACACGGTCCGCGATGTGCTGGCGGAGATCCCGGGACTGAACAACGCGGTGTCCTCGCGTGCCCCGGAGGCGGCGCTGGCCGGCATCGTCTCGATCGGTTCGGACGCGTGGGACCGGTTGTTCGACGGCCCCCGTCCCCGTGCGCTGCGTCCGTTCGTGCCCTATGAGGGCGACGTCCACACGGCTCCGGCCACCCCGGCCGATCTGCTGGTGCACATCAAGTCCGACCAGATGCACCTGTGCTTCGAACTCGGCCGCCTGATCACCGACGCACTCGGCGATGCGGTGACGGTCGTCGACGAGGTCCACGGCTTCCGCTATTTCGACCTGCGCGACCTCATCGGTTTCGTCGACGGCACCGAGAATCCGGTCGGGCAGGCCGCGGTCGAGGCGATCACCGTCGGCGACGAGGACCCCGACTTCGCCGGCGGCAGTTACGTCGCGATCCAGCGCTATGTCCATGACCTCTCGTCGTGGAACGGGCTGAGCACGGGTGAACAGGAAGCCGCGATCGGGCGGACCAAGCTCGACAACGTGGAGATGTCCGACGACGTGAAGCCGGCGAACTCCCACATCGCGCTCAACAAGGTCGAGGACGAGAACGGCGAGGAGATCGACGTCGTCCGCGACAACATGCCCTACGGCGACGTCTCCGGGGCCGGCGAGAACGGCACCTTCTACATCGCCTACTCCGCCGGACCCGACGTCACCGAGGAGATGCTGCGCAAGATGTTCATCGGCGATCCGCCGGGGACCTACGACCGCCTTCTCGACTTCACCACCGCCGTCACCGGTGCGCAGTTCTTCACCCCGACCATCGACTTCCTCGAGGATCTGCCGCCCGCACCCCAGACATCCGAACCCGCCGCCCAGGTCCCGCCCCGCCGCGGCGACGGTTCCCTGGGGATCGGCTCCCTACGCTAGTCCCCCCGGGAACCAGTCCCTGCAGACAGACCCACCGCCCGACACCACCGCATCAGGAGGCCACCATGAACAACCTGCACCGCGAACTCGCGCCCATCTCCGAGGCAGCCTGGGCGGAGATCGAGGAGGAGGCGACCCGGTCGTTCAAGCGGAACATCGCGGGCCGTCGACTCGTCGACGTGAAGGGGCCGATGGGTCAGGACACCGCGGCGGTCACCCTGGGCCATCGCAGCAAGATCGACTCGCCGGCCGACGGCATCCAGGCGTTCATCCGGCGCACACAGTCGCTGGTCGAGTTGAAGGTGCCGTTCACCGTCTCCCGTGAGGCCATCGACGATGTGGACCGCGGCGCCCAGGACTCCGACTGGGATCCGGTCGTCGAGGCCGCGCGCCAGCTCGCGCTCGCCGAGGACCGGGCGATCTTCGAGGGCTACGCGGCTGCCTCGATCGCCGGTATCCGCTCCGAGGCCACGGCGACCCCGATCCAGCTGCCCGAGGACGTCCGCGACTACCCCGAGGCCGTCAGCCAGGCACTGACCACGTTGCGACTCGCCTCGGTCGACGGGCCGTACTCGGTCGCCATGTCGGCGGAGGTGTACACGCAGGTCAACGAGACGTCCAACCACGGCTACCCGATCCGCGACCACATCAAGCGGCTGGTCACCGGCGACATCGTGTGGGCGCCCGCCATCCGTGGCGCGTTCGTCATGAGCACCCGTGGTGGCGACTTCGAGCTGACGATCGGGCAGGACGTCTCGATCGGCTACGACTCCCACGACGCCGACGTCGTGAACCTCTACTTCCAGGAGTCGTTCACCTACCTCACCCACACCGGGGAGGCGGCCGTCGCGCTGTTCGGCGGTTGATCGACGGAGACCGACGCACCTCACTTAGCCGGGGCAACTAGTCTGACGCAGGTGATCGCAGTGACCTCCGCCCCGCTCGCCACGCGGGCTACGCTCCCGGCGCCGGGCCATGACCTCGGCCCGCTCGCCACGCTCCCGGCGCCGGGATGCTGACCCGACTCATCCGCACGTACCTGCAGCGGTACCGCATCAACATCGTCATGGTGGTGTCGCTGCAGCTCGTGGCGACCGCGGCGATGCTGTACCTGCCCAGTCTCAACGCCGACATCATCGACAACGGCGTGGCGACCGGCGACACCGGTTACATCCTGCGTATCGGCGGCTGGATGCTGCTCGTGAGCATCGTGCAGATCGTCGCGACGGTCATCGCGCAGTTCTTCGGCGCACGCGCCGCCCTCGGTGCGGGCCGCGACATCCGCAGCGACCTGCTGCACCGGGTGAACTCGTTCTCCGCCCGCGAGGTCGGCACCTTCGGCGCACCGTCACTGATCACGCGCACGACCAACGACGTCCAGCAGGTACAGATGCTGATCGTCATGAGCAGCGCGATCCTCGTGATGGCGCCGATCATGTGCTTCGGCGGGATCATCATGGGCATCCGCGAGGCCCCCGCACTGTGGTGGGTCATCGCGGTGGCCGTGCCGGTCCTCGGCCTGTCGATGGGGCTCGTCATCGCCCGCATGATCCCCGGTTTCCGCTCGATGCAGGAGCGCATCGACGCGGTGAACCGGGTTCTGCGCGAACAGATCACCGGTATCCGCGTCGTGCGCGCCTTCGTGCGCGAGGACCACGAGCGGCAGCGCTTCGGCGTCGCCAACGACCGCCTCGCCGACGCCACCCTGCGGGTCGGCAAGCTGATGGCCCTGATGTTCCCGCTGGTCATGGTGATCACCAATGTCACGGTCGTCGCGGTCATCTGGTTCGGCGGGCACGCCGTCGCCGACGGCACCGTCGAGATCGGCGCGCTCACCGCGCTGATGACCTACGTCATGCAGATCCTGATGTCGGTGATGATGGCGTCGTTCCTGGCCATGATGGCGCCACGCGCCGCGGTCTGCGCCGAGCGCATCTCCGAGGTCCTCGACACCGAGACCTCGGTGCATCCGACGACCGATCCGGTCGGTTTCGCCGGCCATCCGGGCACCGTGCAGTTCGACGACGCCGAGTTCCGCTACCCCGGCGCCGACGATCCGGTGCTGAGCGGCATCAGCTTCGGCGTGACGCCCGGGACCACGACCGCCATCGTCGGTTCGACCGGTTCGGGCAAGACAACGCTCCTGGGACTCGTCCCCCGACTCATCGACGCGACCGCCGGGGAGGTCAGGGTCGGCGGCACCGACGTCAAACGTCTCGATCCCGACGAGCTGAGGGCGGTGGTCGGTCTCGTCCCCCAGCGGCCGTACCTGTTCTCCGGAACCATCCGGTCCAACATCCTGCACGGCAAGGCCGACGCGACCGACGACGAGATCTGGGAGGCACTGCGCATCGCGCAGGCCGACGAGTTCGTCTCGGCGATGCCCGACGGCCTCGACACGAAGGTCTCGCAGGGCGGCACCACGGTCTCCGGCGGGCAGCGGCAGCGGCTGGCGATCGCCCGAGCTCTCGTCCGGCGTCCCGCCATCTATCTGTTCGACGACTCGTTCTCGGCCCTCGACCTCACCACTGACGCCAGACTGCGCGCGGCCCTGCGCCCGGCCACCCGGGACGCTTCGGTGATCGTCGTCGCCCAACGCGTCTCGACCATCGTCGACGCCGAGCAGATCGTCGTCCTCGACCGCGGACGCGTCGTGGGCATCGGCACCCACGACGACCTGCTGGCCTCGTGTCCCACCTACGCCGAGATCGCCGAATCGCAGATGGCCATGGAGGAGCGCGCATGACCCGCCCAGGTGGGCCACCGGCGGCCGGCAGCCCCGAGTCCAAGCCGCGCTCGTTCTGGCCGTCGATCAGACGAGTTGTCGCCCAACTCGGTTCGTACCGGGGCCTGATGACGGTCACGCTCTCCTCGATCGTGGGTTCGGTCGTCCTGCTGGCCATCGCCCCGCGCGTCCTCGGGCACGCCACCGACCTCGTCTTCAACGGGGTCATCGGCCGGATGCTGCCCGCGGGCCAGACGAAGGACCAGGCGGTCGCGGGCCTGCGTGCAAGCGGTGACGACACGTTCGCCGACATGGTGTCGTCGATGGACGTGACACCCGGCGTCGGAGTCGATTTCGGCGACGTCGGCCGAGTCCTCTTCATCACCTTCGTGATGTACGTCGTGGCGTCGGGACTCGGCTGGCTGGCCGCCTATCTGCTGAACATCGTCGTCGTGGAGACCATCCGGGAGCTCCGTGCCCAGGTCGAGGAGAAGGTCCACCGTCTGCCCCTGCGCTACTACGACACGATGCCGCGCGGTGAGCTGCTCAGCCGGGTCACCAACGACCTCGACAACCTCTCGCAGAGCCTGCAGCAGACCATCGCCCAGTTCGTGAACTCGGCGCTGACGGTGATCGCACTGCTGGTGATGATGATCTGGATCTCGCCGTTGCTCGCGCTGATCGCGGTGACGACGGTCCCGCTGGCGGTCCTCGCCACCGCCGTCATCGCGAAGCGTTCCAAGCCGCACTTCTCCGCGCAGTGGGCATCGACCGGGGCACTGAACGCCCAGGTCGAGGAGGCCTTCACCGGTCACGAGCTGGTGACTGCATTCGGGCGTCAGCGCGAGATCGAGGCGACCTTCGACGAGCGCAACGAGAAGCTGTACGAGTCGAGTTGGCGCGCGCAGTTCATCTCCGGCGTCATCATGCCGACCATCATGTTCCTCGGGAACCTCAACTACGTGGCCGTCGCCGTCGTCGGTGGCCTGCGGGTGGCGTCGGGTTCCCTGAGCCTCGGCGAGGTGCAGGCGTTCATCCAGTACTCACGCCAGTTCACTCAGCCGCTGACCCAGATCGGGTCGATGATCAACCTGATGCAGAGCGGTGTCGCCTCGGCCGAGCGCATCTTCGACATCCTCGACGCCGACGAGCAGACCCCGGACGCGGCGAACCCGAAGACCCCCGCGGTCGACAACGGTCTCATCGAGTTCGACGACGTCTCGTTCCGCTACGTCGAGGACAAGCCGCTGATCGAGAACCTCACCCTGACAGCGCGTCCCGGACACATGGTCGCGATCGTCGGGCCGACCGGCGCCGGCAAGACCACCCTGGTCAACCTGATCATGCGGTTCTACGACGTCGACTCCGGAACCATCCGCGTCGACGGTGTGGACTCGGCCGAGATGACCCGCGACGACCTGCGGGAGCGCACCGGCATGGTGTTGCAGGACTCGTGGCTGTTCGGCGGGACCATCTACGACAACATCGCCTACGGCGACCCCTCGGCATCCCGCGAGGAGGTGCTCGAGGCCGCGCGGATGAGCCACGTCGACCACTTCGTCCGCACCCTTCCAGACGGTTACGAGACCGTCCTCGACGACGAGGGGGGCGGCGTGAGTGCCGGTGAGCGGCAGCTCATCACGATCGCCCGGGCGTTCCTCGCCAAGCCCACGATCCTCATCCTCGACGAGGCGACCAGTTCCGTCGACACCCGCACCGAGCTGCTCATCCAGAAGGCGATGGCCAACCTGCGTACCGATCGCACGAGTTTCGTGATCGCACACCGACTCTCGACGGTGCGCGACGCCGACGTGATCGTGGTGATGGAGAACGGCCACATCGTCGAGCAGGGCAACCACGAGGAACTCCTCGCCGCCCGCGGTGCGTACTGCCGTCTCTACGAGAGCCAGTTCACCGGTGCGCTCGAGGCGGGCTGAGTCGACAGCCCCCGCCGGCTGAGCCGGTACCGAGCGCAGCGAGGCACCGCGTCGAAGCCCCGGCATCCACCCCGCCCCGCCGGCTGAGCCGGTACCGAGCGAAGCCCCCGGCATCCACCCCGCCGGCTGAGCCGGTACCGAGCGAAGCCCCCGGCATCTACCCCGCCGGCTGAGCCGGTACCGAGCGAAGCCCCCGGCATCCACCCCGCCGGCTGAGCCGGTACCGAGCGCAGCGAGGCACCACGTCGAAGCCCCCGCCCACCGCCCTCTACCAGACCCCACCGACAAGTCACGCGACGAAGCCAAGTACCGAAAGTCGTTGCGAGGTAGTCGAACTGCGGGTACTGTCGAGTTATCGAACACACATTCGAGTCAATGTCTCCGGGGGGGTGACCATGGCCGATCACGCACTGCACGATGGCACCACCACACCGCCACCGTCCAACCCCGCCGCGTTGATCGGTCAGATCCACACCCTCATCGATCAACTGCAGACGGCGAGCCTGGCACAGTGTCCGGATGCCGAGCTGGTCGATGTCGCCGCCGAGACCGAACGCGCGATCGCGCGACTGAGTTTCGCCGGTGACCGTCAGGTCGTCGAAGCCACCGAACGTGATCTGCCACGTAAGACCGGTCATCGCAGTGTCATCCAGTTCATGACCCACCGCTTGCGCATCGCCTACCCGGGCAAACGACTCAAACAAACTCGGGCCACTGCAACCTTTCCCGACCTCACCACCGGCGAACCCCTCGAACCCGCCCACCCCACCCTGGCCAAGGCCTTCGCCGACGGCCGCGTCGGGTCCGCGCACGTGCACGCGGTGATGGAGGTCCTCGACCAGATCCCCCACGCCACCCCACACGATATGCAGGTCGCCGCCGAACGCCAGATGGCCGAGATCGCTGTCGACCACACCCCCGCCGACATCACCGCGCTCGGCGCACGGCTTCTGGCGCAACTCGATCCCGACGGCATCCTGACCGACGATTCGGATCGCCAGCGACGCCGCCAACTGTGGGTCAACCGCCAACGCGCCGACGGCACCGCCCAACTCACCGCCACCCTCACCCCCGAACTCCTCGCGCGCATCAGCATGTTCCTCGCGGTGTGGGCCAAACCCGGCATGAACAACCCCACCGATCCCGATTCACCCCACGGCTCGATCGAGAACGCCGACCCCGACCAGGTGGCCGCCGCGGCCGAGCGCGATGACCGCAGCCCCGCGCAGTTGAACCACGATGCGTTCAACGCGCTGCTGACAGCGGTGTTCGAGGACGGCATGCTCGGCAAGAGTCACCGTGGGCTGCCTGTGCAGATGATCGTCAAGGCCGATCTGACCGATCTGATACGTGAAGCCGGGTTCGCCACCACCGCCACCGGCACCCTCATCCCCATCCCCGACCTGATCACGATGGCCGCCGACGCCCAACCCTGGCTGACGGTGTTCAAAGACGCCACCGCGATCCCGTTGTACTTCGGGCGCGGGAAACGTCTAGCCACCCGCGAACAACGCCTGGTCTCCTTCGCCCGCCCCGACGGTCACGTCTGCTCCACACCCGGCTGCGACCTGTCCGCGGCGTATGTGGAAATGCATCACGCCCAACTCGACTGGGGCCTGGGCGGGCTGACCGACATCGTCGACCTCGCCCCGGCGTGCCCGAAACACAACCGAATGGTCAGCGACAAGCCCGGTGACTACACCACCCGCATGGTCCGCGAAGGACCCGACGAAGGCCGCTGCACCTGGCAGCTGAATCACCCCAGGTTTGATGCCGCTTCCTTCTGAGTCAGGAAGGATGGGCACATGCCTAAGAAAATCGATCCGGA
>NZ_WXYI01000014.1:0-137060 GCF_009872315.1 Gordonia sp. YY1
TCCCGGTCGTACTTCTTCCGCTTCTCTGGCATCGTGCTCCTCATTATCGATGCCTCTACGGTTCGGGGGGAACCTCAGTCTGCCGGTGAACTGGTTGCCGTTGTCGGTGAGCACCTCGAACGGCACGCCCCATCGATTCATCGCCCCGACGAACGCTTCACACACGGCACTGCCACTGGGCTGCTCGAGAACCGCGGCGACGGTGACGAAGCGGGAATGGTCGTCGATGCCGGTCAACAGTTTGCATTCCCGGCCGCCAGCCAGGAACACACCTCCAACCAGGTCGAGTTGCCACAGATGCATCGGAGCTTCCCGCTCCCATCGCTTGTAGACCCGTTTATGTAGCTGCTCTTGAGGATTGACCAATCCGTTGCGTACCAGCACGCGGTGCACCGTGGCCCGCGCGGGCGCGGGCGCATAAGGGTCGAGGCGTCCGAGTTCGTAGACGATGCGCCGGGCACCCCACCGCCGGTGGGTGCGTCGCATTTCGCAGATCGTCGCCTCCACTTGTGGAGAGATCTGGTTCGGGCTAGTACGCGGTCGGCGAGATCGATCCGATAAACCGCCCAGACCTGATGCGGCATAGCGCTTGCGCCACGCCGTGACCGTTTGGCGAGAGACACCGTAACGGTTAGCGACCTCGATGACCGGAGCACCGTCGGCGACTTCGGTGACCGCACGGAACCTGACCTCCACACGCACCCGTGCAGCGATCTCAGCATCGGATTCAGTCTCAGCAGAGAAGGACACCCCCCACACTCTGACTGCGACCACCGACAAGCGTGAGACGTCAACGATGTCCCGACGACACGACGTCAAGCATGTCCCGAGCCCTTACACGTCACACGTCGGCAACCCACCGGTGGCGGGTGGAGCCGTCGTGCTGGTACTCCGTCTCCAACTCTTGAAAGAACTCAGTGATGTACATGCTGGAGCGATACGGGAAGTACCGAACTTCGTCGACGTTCTGGGCATCGTCGCGTCCGAGGTTGCCCACGACGAGGTTTCCAAGAGCTTCGAGGTTGCGGCGACGGAACTTCACATGGGCATTGTTGCAAGCGACGCCGACGAATGCCCACACCTCGCGCGACCCTGCGGGCGATGCCCGATCAAGACCGAGGCGTTCGACTACCAGTTCGTCGGACCATCCGGGTAGCGTGTCGCAAGGGTCGGTTCCGAACTCGGCGGCCATGCCGTCGGCGGCAGGGAGATTGCACGCCCTGGTGGTTCTCGATCAATTTCCCACGGTGTATAGCGTGGACTTGCGGCGTTGAAGGTGTGCTGCAGGAGGATTTCCATCAGTGAGTTGAGTTGCCCGACTCCTTTGAGCCCGTGGCGTCGGTATGACTCATTCGCCTCGTAGACATCTGCGCGGCACATGTGCTGATCCGCCTCAAGCGTTCCGCGGTAGAGTGAGGGCATTCTCGAAGCCACTGACGAGCGCGAGTCAGATCTGTTGCCGGAGTGTCCTGTCTGCACGTAGCTCCTTCAAGGTGGGCGCCATTCAAGTGGCTCCTCGCCGAATCCCAGGTCAGGCAACAGGCTGTTTGATCGGATTGTGGACCACTGCTCGCGTACCAGGTTGCGCGCCGAGCTGAGATCGCCGTCGTTGGAATCCTCAGAGTAGAGCGATTCTGTCGCGAACTCGGCGGCCCCGCCGGTGTAGACCTCCCAAATCGCGACGGCTAGCGCGTGTGGAGTCACTGCTCTGAACGTGCGGCTCGTGCTAAGAATTCTCGCAATGGAGATCGTGAGATCTGGATTGGCAAGTTGAAGCCGCCGGCGGTGGTAATCGATAGGAGGCGGGCCGGTGAGCAGTTCCCGGGTCTGGTTCTCGATCTGATCCAGGGTGTCGGTCCAATCGCCGCTGCGCTTGATCTGGCGGATGAGTAGTGGTGGGTAGCGCGAGAATTCGTGAGGCAGTCCTAGCGCGAAAGCGATATGGCCCCAAGGTCTCGCGGTCCCAGACCGTGCAAGGAGCATGGAAAGGACGGCGCGATCCTTCGCAGTCGTGTAGTCGCGGAATCCCGTCCAGTGAACTTGAGGTATCGACGAGAGAGGAATGTGGTTGCCCGGGATCTCGTGGGCCGTCGGATAACGGGCACACCCACTAGCAACTCGAAACGTCAGTTGTGCCGTCGGCGATAGCTTTTCGGCGAGCGGGGTGATGGCGAGGTGGCCGATAACCGCATTCGTCCGACTACGGGGCAAATCTCGGCCGTCCCTGAGAAGCCAGGTTCCTGGAGTAAGGACGCTCTGCTCTACGGCGAGCGAATGAGCCGCATGAACGTCCTCCTCGCAGAGGATGGACTTTACCTTGAGGAGTTGCTCGAGGCACGCGGCGTCAGGGTCGCTTGCTGCTTGACAGCTCATAATGGGCTTGCCCAGCGTCAGAGCCGCGTCGAAGTATTCGCGTGTACTGAACCGCTGACCGCCAAAGCTGTTCGTCGAAGGCTCTGATGCACCGCGTGCGAGTTCGAGAATCCAAACCTGAGCTTCAACGATCTCGGGGGCAACCCTACGGAACTCGACGTCGCGCAAGTCGTGGCCGCAGTATGCGTGTCGAGTTCTTGGTGTTCGGGGGCGATTGTCGCGCTGCGGACAGGCCCAGTTGGGGTCGGTGCTATTGGGCCAACTCGTGCCCGCCCACGGCGTCTCGGCGCACCGAGGGCAGTTGGTAGGCATCAAGATCGCATGTTCGACACAGACGCGGTGTAGCGGCAGTGACCATGTCGAGTTCCAGTATCCTTGCTGAGCAAGGCATTCGGGACAGTAGGAAGGGTCGAGGGGCATCGATTCCGAAGACTTACCGTACCGTTCCCAGTGCGTGCGAAATGCGGAAACAGCCTCGGATATGAGTCCTGCCCGGAGGTATCGGGCTCGTTCGTCCGGTAGCCCCACCGTATCCACAATCAAATCACTGTGCTCAGCGATATGCGCAGAGACTCGTGTGGGGGACCAGGCACTCGTTGGAATCCCGAGTTCTCGGAGTAGCGCGCGTGCGGTGAGTCCGTAGCGGTGGCCGAAACGGCGCAGCCAACTCGGTGCGGTCTCATCGTCCCTGGGGGCGACGAGTATGGGAAGCCGCCGCGGGTTGTACCCGTCTGGTATCGCAATTGCGGAGGGTAGTTGCTCCGCGTCGGTTCTCTCACCTCTTGGGAGTGGTGAGCCGCTGAGCGGCATTGTCAACGACGACCTCCTCCAGGATGCTCGCAGTAATTTGCTCGGTGCCCGTCTTAATAGCCAGATAGGCGGCCCGATCGAGCAGGTTCGTCAGTGAACCGATGTGCCCTTGCGTTCGGCGGAAGAGTTCCTTGCCGAAATCGGATAGTGTCCCAGGCGTTTGCGCGGCGAGCATTAGGTGCAATTCGAGGGCGTTGAGAAGCGAGATCCAGGCGACGTTGCTGGCATCGGAGTCGGTGTTGAACGGCGCGACGCGTGCACGTGTGGCACGGCGGGCAGTCTGTGCGTACACGGCACCGTCATCGCCTCCCAGGCCCTCGTCGAAGAACTTCTTCTCTGTGAGGCGTACACCGACGTAAATGAACGTGACCGCCATTTCGTTGGCCAAGCCCTTCAGATGATTGCTTACTTCGCGACCGTGACGGTCTCGAAAGTCGATGAAGTGAAGGTCATCGATGACAATTATCTGAGTCTCGCAGCTCCGTACGCAGTCGACCGCGAGCGCACCCAAACCAGAAGTATTCGCACCAGCTACCCCCAGATGGCCATAGAAGGCGAGGATCTTTCTGTTCAGGCCCTTGAGGGTGATTCCAGCATCGAGCGGGATGAAGGCGACCGGAATACGCTGATCGCCTGCGGCGGTCTCGCTGCTGAGGCGGCGAATTGCAGTTCGATGGAACTGCCTTGCGTAGCGGATGGCGATGGTGGTCTTACCGAGACCTGGCGGGGCGTCGATCACGACCGATCCGCGGAGGCGGTCGCCATCGCGACGGTTGGACGCCATGACTTGATCGATGACAGCGAAGGCGTGCGTGAGTTGAGCTGTCTTGACAGTCGGGAGGTTGGCATTCCATACAAAGCGAGCTTCGTTGTAGTCTTCGCGCTCGTCGTCGCTGAGCGCTGCGATCTGTCCCTTCGTGAGGAGTTCCAGGCTCGCGCGCGGCGGCGAATGCACGAAGTCGTGCCAGCCCACTTTTGACGCCAGGTTGTAGCGATGCGGTTGATTGTTTCGAAGCCATAGTGCCCATGGGTTACTCATTCGTCGAATACCTCATAGCTCGAATCGTCTGCACCTTGGTACTTCTCAAACACATCGAGGTCATCGTCCAAATCCCAACCTGGAGGGCGACGTTCTGCTCTCCTCGCGAGAAGGTCGATAACTCCTGGCAGTGATGCAATCTCGTCGTCAGGTTGGCCATCGCCAGTATCGCTTGCCGTGGAACGGGTGCTGGCCAGGCGTCGTGCGAGGGCGCGGTCGCGCTTGGATTTGGTGTTGCCTTTGGACCACTCATCGAGGAGGTTGCGGACGGCGTCCTGTGGGTCGACATGCCGGTTTTCGCGGACGGCCAGAAGCTTGGTGTAGTCGGCGGCGTCCGAGGAGAAGGGCTGGTCGAGTCCACCTGCGTGCTCCCAGACCAGAGGCGACCATTTGCCAGATGAGGGGTCGCGGAAGTACACGCGTCGAACATCGCCGCTGTCTATGTGGATTGGCCATTTTCTAGCCTTCGGACCACCGAAGTTGGACTTGCTATTCCGGTAAGGGTTGAGCGCCGCGCCATCGTATCGGCGCCCATCCACTTCTATGCCATAGTGCTGGATCGTGCGCCACTCCACATTGAGAAACTCGTACGCAAGGTCCGGTGAGGACGGGATGGTGAGTCCACCGGCGCGAGCCAGGCCGATCTCGTACATTTCGAGCGGTGATAGCTCGAGGCCGGGCGTCTCAGGGAGACACAAGCCTTCGTGTTTCGACCGGTGGTACACCCGAGCTGTCCACTCGCGAATTATCGACTCAAGCTCGGCGACGTAGTAGAACGCTTGACTCTCAATGTCTTCACCGCGGTGATAGACGTCGGGTCCCTTGTAGCCCGGCAGTTGCTGAAGCAGGCCGAGCCGAATGGTCTTGAAGAAGCGTTCGACAGTTGGCTTGTCTGACGCCTTCTTTACGATCGCAGGCTGAATCGAGATTCCGAGTCGCGCACAGGCGGATCTGACATGGTGCGAGAGGTAGATCTTGCCATGGTCAACAACGATTGACTCGGGTAGGCAGCCTGGGATGCTCGGAGTGGCATCGTCTGCGGTCGGGTCGTCGCGTTCGATTGCGATCGAACTAGGCACGCCGTGAAACGGCCACGCTCCGTCGTCGACCGGTTCTTGGGGCGTGACCGACTGGTGTAACACATTGGCCACGTCGATTGCCTTGGTTGAAATCGGGGTCAGGCGCAGACCGACAATGCAGCGTGTATAGAGGTCTTGCGCCACAGTGAGTTCGACCGGCACCCAACGCAGCGTGATCGGCTCCATCGCGAACACGTCGAGGCGCGTTGTGTCGAGTACGAAGTACTCTCCGGGGCGCGTGGCGCGCAAACGGCCATACGGGGCCTCCGGCCGGTCGGCGGCGATTCGCCGTGCCTTTCCGCTGCCAAATGAATAGCGACCCTTGGAGAGCTCGTCCAGCCAGCGGTAGGCGGTCGCATTGGATGGGGTGGGCGCCAGATCGGCGCCACACCGCTCGGTCAGCAGATTGTTGGCCTGGTCGATTACTATGTTTCTGCTGGGTGTGGATTCGCGTGTGTACCGATTGAGTACGTCGAGGCACGCCTCCCGCCAGAGTGGGTCGATCGGCGAGCGCTGCTTCCTTGCTTCGACGAGGCCGGCTGGTCCTGACTCTTGATACGCCTTCACCCAGCGTTTGACGGTGCGGTCAGACATGTTGTGTGCGAGAGCGACCGTTTCGGAGCTGCGACCGATAGAGTCGCCGCTGTTGTGATGCATCTCCAGTACTGCTTCGACGACGGCGAGCCGTGCGTTGTAAGTCTCTTGCTGTTTCTTCGTAAGATTCGAAAGCAGTTGTCCGGACGTCTCGCAGGGCCTGCGAGGTGCGTCGAGCGGCTGAGAAGACCTCACGAGGTGTGGAGTGCTCACCGCTCGTGTGCCGCGATCCGATTCGACTATCGACCGACTGTCGCTGATCTCGACTATGCGGACCACGGATCCGTCGATCCACACCCGATCGCCAACAGCAAGTCGATAAGTGTTGCTCATACGGCCTCGGCTCGATGGATCAAGGTGTTGTCGCCGAATGGCCGGGTGAGATCGGCCGTGAAGGTGCCCGTCCACAGAAGCTCGAGGACGATGTGTCGAGGCCGTGCAATCCGCTCGGCTGCGAGTGTGGCTTCAGCGTGCGCGATTGAGAGCTCCTCTGGAAATCGTTCGAGCACCGTCTGGAACAGGGCCGCGCGCGACTCGCGGCGAGCCTGAGAAGCGAATCTGATGTTGTTGATCAACGCCGAGTCCTCGCCGGTCCAAACCTCATAATCGGCGGAGAGGCGCTTGGACACCACCTTGGTCCACGTGAACACGGCCTTGACCTCGTCTTTCTGCGCGATTCGTGGATTCTTGACGTCCACGACCAAATATGACCCATCAGCCCGCGTCAGTAGGAGATCGGGACAGTGGCGTCGGCCGGTACCTCTGTCGTCGCCGGTGATCCAGAAAGGTTGCGCCGTGATCCAAACGACTTCGGGATCGAAGTCGGCAAGCAAGATGCGGTCGCGTTCGAGAAGGCTTTCGTAAACCACGTGGTCGGCTGTTGTACGGGTCCAAAAAAGACCTGGATAGTGGCGTTGGCCGGCGTGGGACGGTGGCAGGCGCACTGGCTGGGCTCGGGCCATCGAGCTGATCGAGTGATCCCTGACCTGACTGATGGTCTCGTCACCGGCTTCGGTAACGAAGCGAATCTCGGTCGCACCGATCTGATCAGGCATTTTGCTATCGTGCCGCATGACAGCCCGATGAGAACGATGACACGCCTATGACAAGCCGATGAGAAAATGACACGTTCGGTGAGAAGCTACATCTTCGTTCGCCCCTGGCATAAACCACGCGGGAACAAACTTCCAGCCACCTCAGTTGAGTCGGTCAGGCTTAACTCTGGAGGTTTCATGTCGCAGACATATTCACTGCCGGTCCTCTTCGTCCCGGACGTTGTCGTCCTGCCCGGCATGGTCGTGCCGATCCCGCTCGATGATGCCGCTCAGGCCACCGTCGACGCCGCGCGGGCGAGCGAGACCGGAAAACTGCTGGTCGCCCCACGCCTGGACGACCGGTATCCCACCTACGGGGTGATCTCCTCGATCGTGCAGGTCGGGCGTATCCCCGGCGGTGGACTGGCCGCCGTCGTCAAGGGTGAGCAGCGGGCTCAGATCGGGACCGGTACGCCCGGCCACGGCGCGGCGCTGTGGGTCGATGTGACCGAGGTCGAAGACTCCGAGGTCACCGACGAGGTCCGGACCCTGGCCGGCGAGTACAAGAAACTCGTCTTGGCGATGCTGCAGCGTCGCGAGGCGTGGCAGCTCATCGATGCGGTCAACAAGATGACCGACCCGTCAGACCTCGCCGACACCTCGGGCTACGCATCCTGGCTCACCGACGAGCAGAAACGTGAGCTCCTCGAAACACCCGACACGGCCGCGCGCCTGCGCCTGCTGATCGAGTGGACCGGCGACCATCTCGCCGAGTCCGAGGTCAGCGAGAAGATCGCCGAGGACGTCCGTGCGGGAATGGACAAGCAGCAGAAGGAATTCCTCCTTCGTCAGCAACTCGCCGCCATCCGCAAGGAACTCGGCGAGGACGAACCCGAGGGTGCCGACGACTACCGGTCGCGCATCGACGAAGCCGACCTGCCCGAGAAGGTGCGCGAAGCCGCACTCCGGGAGGTGGGCAAACTCGAACGCGCCAGCGACCAGTCGCCGGAGACCGGGTGGATCCGCACCTGGCTCGACACCGTCCTCGACCTGCCGTGGAACACCCGCACCGAGGATTCCACGGACATCAAGGGGGCCCGCGAGATCCTCGATGCCGACCACCACGGCCTCGACGACGTGAAGGACCGCATCGTCGAGTACCTCGCGGTGCGAGCACGACGCGCCGAACGCGGCCTGCAGGTCGTCGGCGGACGTGGATCGGGTGCCGTCATGGTGTTGGCCGGTCCGCCCGGCGTCGGCAAGACGTCGCTCGGCGAGAGTGTCGCCCGGGCCCTGGGCCGCAAGTTCGTGCGCGTCGCCCTCGGAGGTGTGCGCGACGAGTCGGAGATCCGCGGGCACCGGCGCACCTACGTCGGTGCGTTGCCCGGCCGCATCGTGCGTGCCATCGGCGAGGCGGGATCGATGAATCCCGTTGTGCTGCTGGACGAGATCGACAAGGTCGGCTCGGACTACCGGGGTGACCCGGCCGCGGCGCTGCTCGAGGTCCTCGACCCCGCGCAGAACCACACCTTCCGCGACCACTACTTGGACCTCGATCTCGACCTGTCCGACGTCCTGTTCCTCGCGACCGCCAACGTCATCGAGAACATCCCGTCGGCCCTGCTCGACCGCATGGAACTGGTCACCCTCGACGGCTACACCGAGGACGACAAGGTTGCCATCGCGCGCGACTACCTGCTGCCCAGGCAGGCCGAGCGTGCGGCACTCACCACCGACGAGGTGACCGTCACCGACGCGGCGCTCCGCGAGATCGCGGCGAACTACACCCGGGAACCCGGTGTGCGACAGTTCGAACGGCTTCTCGCAAAGGCGCTGCGCAAGGCGGCGACCAACCTCGCGCAGGGTAAGGCGAGCGCACCGATCACCATCGACGAGCCGGACCTGCGCGACTACCTCGGCCGTCCCCGGTTCACCCCGGAATCGGCCGAACGAACCGCAGTCCCCGGTGTCGCAACGGGTCTCGCCGTCACGGGAATGGGTGGTGATGTCCTCTTCATCGAGGTCAACGCCACCGACGGCGATCCCGGACTGAAGCTGACCGGCCAGCTCGGCGACGTGATGAAGGAGTCGGCACAGATCGCGCTGTCGTACGTGCGGGCGCACGCGGAGCAGCTCGGCGTCGAACCGGAGTTGCTCAACAAGACCATCCACGTGCACGTTCCGGCCGGAGCGGTGCCCAAGGACGGGCCGAGTGCGGGCGTCACCATGGTCACCGCACTGGTGTCGATGGCGACCGGTCGACGGGTGCGTGCCGAGGTCGGCATGACCGGCGAGGTCACGCTGAACGGCCGTGTCCTGCCGATCGGCGGGGTCAAGCAGAAGCTGCTCGCCGCACAGCGCAACGGGCTGAAGACCGTCTTCATCCCGCAGCGCAACGAACCCGACCTCGACGACGTGCCGGCCGAGGTCCTCGACGCCCTCGACGTGCGTCCGATGACCGATGTCGCCGAGATCGTCGAGCAGGCACTGGAACCCGCAGCGGGAGAACAGGTCAGCGCGGCCTGACATACACGAGCGGGGCATCGTCCGATTTCAACCGGCGGTGCCCCGCTGTCGTGTCATCGCAATCCCACAGCGCGGGCGATCCGCTCCAAGGCGCTGTACACAACCCAGGCGAGACTGGTCATGGCAGCAGCAGGCACCAGCCACAACGCCCCGACCGCGGCGATGAGGCTGGCGGCCCACTGCCGCCCCCACAGCGGTGCGGCGACGAAGATCATCAGCAGTGCCACCACGAGCGACCACGCCGGCGACGACACCGGCCACGGCCAGTCGAACAGCAACGCGCCTGCGGAACCGACCGTCGCAGTGATCCCGACGACGCTGAGCAACAGCCACAGCACGATGCTCCACCGGCGGTAACCGCCTGCGACCCAACGGGTGCGGAGCGCCACCGCGGACCACATGAGCCAGCGCTTCAGCCAGGGGACCCCGGAAGTACGCATCATCTCCCGGAAGAAGCGGTCGGAGAGCGTGTCACTCTGCAGCGCGCCGGAGTTGACCGCGTCGCTGATGAGCTCGTCATGGATCATCGCGGCGAGCGTGTGCCGCCCGTACGAGTCCTCGAACCACCGCATGAAGCGCGGGACCGACGCCAGATCCGTGGGATTGTCCTCACGTGGGACGAAAGTCCGCGCGTCGTCAACTGCCGCGCGTGCCCGGGCGTCACTCATCCCGCTGCGGACCAGTCGCGTCGACAGGTCCTTCTCGACATCCGGGTCCGAGTAACGAAAGGTGTTGAGTACGACGAACTGCCGATCGTCGACCTGGACCACCCGGACGCTGCCCTTGCCCGTGGGATCGTCGACTTCGAAACCCGAATGTGGCGCCACCCGCCACGGCACCCACCGGACATCCGTCTCGGCCTCTACCGACGTGACCTCGCCCATCTCGACCTCCCGAGTCCGACACCGCGACGGTAACCCCGTTCGACGGTGTGCGGGCGAGAAATCGGCTCGTCGGATACACAAGTGCAACCGGTCGTCGTCCTGCCCTCAGGACACCGGGTGCGACGTCCACTCGGCGACGACGTCGGTGTAGAACGCCATCCGTTCGCGCAAGGCTCCGGGGTCGATCCCGAATTCCTCGGGACCGTAACGATGTCTGCCCTTGCCGTGCCGCGGTTGCTCGGCGTTGTGCTCGATGAGCATCGACGAGATGTCGGGGGGTTCGACATCGGCCGCGGCATAGACCCGGCCGACGGTCTCCTCGGGTCGGGACACCAGGTCCTGGTAGTCGATGTCGAGGACGGTCGCCGATCCGGCTGCAGGGGAGTCGCGAAATTCGAGTGCCCGCCGGAACCACAACTCGGACTGCTGGATCTGGAACCGCCCGACGTCGTGCCCGTCGACGTCGTCGCTGTAGGTCGACCGGTATGTCGCGAACAGACTCGCGCCGGAGGCCACGGTTTCCACGATGTCGCGGTGAAGATGAACGATGCAGACTCCGGGATATGTCTGTGCGAGGTCGGCGAGTTCGGGAGTGTGGGCCGGTGCCTTCAGCAGCCAGCGTCGTCGGGAACCATCGTCGAGGATCTGCAGCATCGTGCGGTGCGCCGCGTACTCGCCGGCGAAGTCCTGCTCCGCCAGCCAGCGCGAGTAACTGTCGAGGCGCATCGTCGAGCTGAACGCCCAGTTGCGCATGGTCGTGCCCATTCCGAGCACGCACTCTTCGGGCAGTGCCGGCCCGGAATCGTGGACCGCGGCCATCGCCGGATTCAGCATGTGCAGTGGATTGGGCTCGGCGGCCTGGGTTTCGATCAGCTGCTCGCGCTCGTCCGGCGACAGCTGTGCAACCCGCCACGGGGCGTACAACTCCACCGGGCGTGGCGCGCGGAGACGGGGATCGCGGGCCATCAGCCGATACAGGAACGTCGTCCCGGTGCGCCAGCCCCCGATGATCACGATCGGCGGGAGCACATCACGCTCACTCACCGAGGGGTTCTCCCGCAGGGTCTTGTCGAAGATGGAGCGCGCCCGCAGCTTTCCGATCACCGCGTCCTGCGCATTCCGGACGCCGACGGCGTTCAACCGCCCGTCCTCGCCGGCCGATTCCAGGTACTGCTCCAGACCGGGACGCCACTGCGCCGGCTCGCCCAGACCCTCGACCCCGTGCTTCGCGGTGGCCCGTTCGACGATCGCATCGACCGCGCCGGCGCCCAGCCGATACCGATCGGGTCGTGCAGCGCGATCGGCTTCCGCTGCCGCATAGATGTTCTCGGCGACCGCTGTGCGCGGTGGCGGGGTCCAGGCGACCATCATTCACCTCGCAGTTCGTGGAGCTGCACCACCCGCACCGAGGGCAGGGGAGGGGTGTCCGTCGGTTGGAGAAAGCGCATGACGACGATGCCGAAGTCCCGTCCCTCGGAATCGATCCAGTCTCCGACACCGGGATCCTCGGCCGCGACGACGAAGCGGTAGCGACCGTCGACCACCGTGGCGGTGGCACCGGTGTACGACACCGGCCGGTACCGGAAGTCGAGGGAGTTCAGGAATCGGCTGTAGGCCAGGATGTTCCAGTATCGGCACTCGACGGTGTCGCCCTCGATGACCAGCGCCTGATCCGGTTGGAGCTGCCAGCCACCGCGGACGTAGTGGATGCCCGGTTCGGTGAACACCGCGCCCCCGGCCATCTCCGACCAGTGCCGCAGGGTGTTGGGCGGATCGAGATCGTCCTTCGTCGAGATCTCGAAGATCGTCGGCAGCATGGACGTCGTGGCCGCCAACGTGCCCAGCGCAGAAGCGAACCTGTCCGGATCGATCGACGGCGGAACCGGCGGTTCGACCACCGGTTCGATACTGCACCAGCCAAATTCGTCGTGTGCGACATCGCCGTGGAAGAACCTGACCCAGATCGCCCCGGAGCGTTCCGGGAGGTCCAGCCAGTCCCCGGCACCCGGCGCGGTACCGCCGACCACGATCTCGAAGCCGCCGTCGTCATCGAATCCGATGGCGTCGCTGTCGATGCGGGCTGTCGCCTCCGAGCCGATGCCGCCGGTCCGCTTGTAGACGGTGACCGACAGGTACGACGCATCCCCGCGGTTCCCGCGGATGCGGTAGGTGCGGTCCCCGCGGACCTCGGTGACCCAGTATTTGAAGTCGGGATTGTCCATCAGGAACTTGTGTCGCCACCCGTTGAACGGCACCAACTCGGGACGTTCACGGTCGGCTTCCAAGCGCGACAACTGATTCGACAGCCCGCGGACCAGTGCACGGAACCCGTCCGCCTGCTCGGCCGAATCGAGGTCGGCGGTGTCGGCCGCGAGCTTGTCGCCGGCGGTCCGGAGTGCGTCGACCAGGCCGTTCCACGCGGCGACCTCCGGCCGCGCCTCGTGGCTCATCGGCTCCTGGCTCACGGGAGTCGGACCCGGTCGTCGTGCCGGTAGTGGGGGCCCACGTCGTCGACGAGGATGCCCGGTTCGGCCTCGACCACCGCCGGGACGGCATCGAGCACGGCCCGCACCGACGCCGTCGTGATCGGGTTGGTGTGCCCGGACCCGATGCCGAACTCGAGTTGTGTCCGCATCTCGGCCGGTTCGCCGCTGATGACCAGCGTGTACGCGATCGGGCTGGTGAACCCGCCGAACGGCAGGTCATCGCCCCGGTACACGAGTTCGGCGCCGGGAGCGGAGCGAGCGGGCTGAGTGGGTACCGAAGCGAGATACCAGCATTCCTCGTTCGTGAAGAAGTGGTGGTCGCCGAGGTAGCCGCGATGAGTCAAATGCAGGGCCGCAGCGGTGCCCTTCCTGATGGTCGTCGCACCGACCTGGGCGTCACGTTCGGCGGGCAGTCCGCGCAATGAGGTCTCGACCCTGACCTCGGCACTGTCCGCGCCGTACAACGCGTGCGCGACGTTGCCGGTGAGGTCGCCGTAGTAGATGTCGCCGCCGCGCGCGACCGGGGACTCGGCGCTGAGGGAGTCCGGATCGGCGCCGAAACCCAGTGCTTCCAGGCCGCCCCACATCGACCCGGCCCGGGAGAAGTCGACGGCCTCCACCGATCGCACATGGCTGACCGACGACATCGCCTTGGCCATCGTCATCGCGACCCGTTCGACGATGAACGTCGGATGGACACCGGTCCCGTGCAGGGTGGCGCCGCCGGTGCGGCACGCCTCGAGCATGCGCTGCGGGGACTTGCGGAAGGGGCTGAGCCAGTTCGGCATCGACACGTTGTGATAGGCGGCGGTCGCCACGACGTTCTTCCCGGACTCGAGCAGATCGATGACGTCGTCGTCGAGCCCCTTGATCACCGCGGCCGGTGCCGGGGTGAGGACGACGCAGTCCACGTCGAGCTCCTTGAAGGCCTCGCGATCTCTGGTGGCGGCGATCCCGATCGGATCGGTGCGCACCAGCTCACCGATGTCCTTGCCGTCCTTCTTCGGGTTGTGCACCAGCGCACCGACGACCTCGAACGCCGGGTCGGCGACCGCGGCACGGATGACCGCGCCACCGACTTCGCCGGGACCCCACACGGCGATCCGATAGGGACGTATCGGAGCGGAGCCGGGTTCGGCGGTCGTCGGTCGGGGCAGCGTCATGTGCGGGTCCTCGGATTCGTCGAAGTGGAATCGCTTGCTTCCTGTTGAAATCTGCACGGTGGCGGCCGGTGTGTCAAGGACCACACGGCTTGAGCGAAATCCGCTCAACTTTTCCCGGCGGCGCGGGAACAAACCCCGTGGGACCCCCGTTACACACTTCGAGAAACCTGAGCGATCCAGACTCAAGTAGGTTTGACTCGCCGCTCCGAATTCAGTAGGACATGAGTCGGACGCACTGAAGTCCACCTCGCGCAGGGTTCGGACATCATCCCCGCGTCTCCGGCCGCGGGGGCACAAGGACTTGGGTGCACACCCACAAACTAGGAGGAAGCCAAACATGTCTCGTGCTGTTGGAATCGACCTCGGCACCACCAACTCCGTGGTTTCGGTGCTCGAGGGTGGCGAAGCTTCGGTCATCGCCAACGCCGAGGGCTCGCGGACCACGCCGTCCGTGGTCGCCTTCGCGCGTAACGGAGAAGTACTCGTCGGTCAGCCGGCCAAGAACCAGGCGGTCACCAACGTCGACCGCACCATCCGCTCGGTCAAGCGCCACATGGGTGAGGGCAACTGGACGATCGAGATCGACGACAAGAAGTACACCCCGCAGGAGATCAGCGCGCGCACGCTCATGAAGCTCAAGCGCGACGCCGAGGCGTACCTCGGTGAAGACGTCACCGACGCCGTGATCACCGTGCCCGCATACTTCAACGACGCCCAGCGTCAGGCCACCAAGGAAGCCGGCCAGATCGCCGGCCTCAACGTGCTCCGCATCGTCAACGAGCCCACCGCGGCCGCGCTGGCGTACGGACTCGACAAGGGTGAGAAGGAACAGACCATCCTGGTCTTCGACCTCGGTGGCGGCACCTTCGACGTCTCGCTGCTCGAGATCGGCGACGGTGTGGTCGAGGTCCGCGCGACCTCCGGTGACAACCACCTCGGTGGTGACGACTGGGATCAGCGCGTCGTCGACTGGCTCGTCGAGAAGTTCAAGTCCACCTCGGGCATCGACCTGACCAAGGACAAGATGGCTCTGCAGCGTCTGCGTGAGGCTGCCGAGAAGGCGAAGATCGAACTGTCGAGTTCGCAGAGCACCTCGATCAACCTGCCCTACATCACCGTCGACGCCGACAAGAACCCGCTGTTCCTCGACGAACAGCTCTCGCGCAGCGAGTTCCAGCGGATCACCTCTGATCTGCTCGAGCGCACCCGCGCCCCGTTCCAGGCCGTCATCAAGGATGCGGGCATCTCCGTCGGCGACATCGACCATGTCGTGCTCGTCGGTGGCTCGACCCGTATGCCGGCCGTCACCGATCTGGTGAAGGAACTGACCGGTGGCCGCGAGCCCAACAAGGGTGTCAACCCGGACGAGGTCGTCGCCGTGGGCGCCGCCCTGCAGGCCGGTGTTCTCCGCGGTGAGGTCAAGGACGTGCTGCTGCTCGACGTCACCCCGCTGTCCCTCGGCATCGAGACCAAGGGTGGCGTGATGCACAAGCTGATCGAGCGCAACACCACCATCCCGACCAAGCGGTCGGAGACCTACACCACGGCCGAGGACAACCAGCCGTCGGTGCAGATCCAGGTGTACCAGGGCGAGCGCGAGATCGCCTCGCACAACAAGCTGCTCGGCAGCTTCGAGCTGGGCGGCATCGCACCTGCGCCGCAGGGTGTCCCGCAGATCGAGGTGACCTTCGACATCGACGCCAACGGCATCGTGCACGTCACCGCGAAGGACAAGGGCACCGGCAAGGAGAACTCGATCCGCATCCAGGAGGGTTCCGGCCTGAGCAAGGACGAGATCGACCGCATGATCAAGGACGCGGAGGCTCACGCCGACGAGGATCGCAAGCGTCGTGAGGAGGCCGAGACCCGCAACCAGGCGGAGTCGCTGGTCCACCAGACCGAGAAGTTCCTCAAGGACAACGAGGACAAGGTCCCGGCCGACGTGAAGGAAAAGGTCGAGGCTGCGGTCGCCGACGCTAAGGAAGCGCTGAAGGGCACCGACTCGGCCGCGATCAAGACCGCGATCGAGAAGCTGTCGGAGGAGTCGCAGGCGCTCGGCCAGGCGATCTACGCCAACGCCGCTGCGGAATCCCCCAACGGTGAAGCCGGCGCAGCCGCCGACAGCGAGTCCGATGTCGTCGACGCCGAGGTCGTGGACGACGCCGACGCCAAGGAGAACAAGTGACCGCAGGATCCCATTCGACGAATGGGTCCGGCGAGGAGCCGGTGACGGTGACCGACCGTCGTCGCATCGACCCGGAAACGGGTGAGGTGCGCGACGAGCCGGCCGCCGGCCCCGGCCCGGCCGACGCCGAACCCGTCGTGGACGAGTCCGACAACGAACAGCCGGCCGATGCGACGTCGCCAGATGCGCGGGTCGCCGAACTGACGGCGGATCTGCAGCGGGAACGCGCGCAGTTCGCCAACTTCCGGCGACGCGCGGCCGAGGAGAAGCAGGGATCGGTTGCCTACGGCAAGCAGATCCTGATCGACAAGCTCCTGCCGGTTCTCGACGACCTCGACCGTGCCCGTGAGCACGGCGATCTCGAGAGCGGTCCGCTGCGGGCCGTCGCCGACAAGCTGGCCGGTGTGCTGAACACCGAGGGCCTCGAGGCCTTCGGTGCCCCGGGTGACGAGTTCAACCCTGAACTCCACGAGGCGGTTCAGCACGACGGCACCGGCGACCACCCCGTCATCGGCGCAGTGTATCGCTGCGGTTACCGGCTGGGCGAGAAGGTGATCCGTACCGCCATGGTGACGGTCACCGATCCGGAGCCCGCCGGCGACCCGACCGGTGCACAATAGATCGACCGTCTGTGGCCCTGGGGTGCGAGGAGCGAGAGCACGCGCCTCGCACCTCAGGGCTCTCTGGCGAGAGTACGAACACAACCGAAATATCAATCCAGACAACAAAAAGACTTTTGAGGAGGTGACGTCTGGTGGCTCCACAACGTGAGTGGTTGGAACACGACTTCTACAAGGACCTGGGCGTTGCTTCTGACGCTTCGGCTGAAGAGATCAAGAAGGCCTATCGCAAGCTCGCACGCGAGCTGCATCCGGATGCCAATCCCGGCGATTCCGCGGCCGAAGAGCGCTTCAAGCGGGTGTCCGAAGCCCACAGCGTGCTCAGTGATCCCGAGAAGCGCAAAGAGTACGACGAGACCCGGGCCATGTTCGCCGGCGGACGATTCCGCGGAGGCGGCAACGGATTCCCGGGTGGCTTCCCCGGCGGCGGTACGACCTACACGACCGGTGGCAACGACTTCGATCTCGGTGACCTGTTCGGCGGTGCCCAGACCAGCGGGGGAGGCGCCGGCGGTTTCGGGGACCTTTTCGAGGGTCTCTTCAACCGTGGCGGCGGAACCCAACGCACATCGACGGCCAGCCGTCCGCGTCGCGGTAAGGATCTCGAGACCGAGACCACGCTGTCCTTCAAGGACGCGGCCCTCGGTACGACGGTCCCGCTGCGGGTGACCAGCCCGTCCCCGTGCACGACCTGCCACGGTTCAGGCGCCAAGCCGGGCACCAGCCCGCGAGTGTGCCCCAACTGCAACGGCTCCGGTTTCGTCAGCCGAAACCAGGGCGCGTTCGGGTTCAGTGAACCCTGCCAGGACTGCCAGGGCACCGGTTCGCGGATCGACGACCCGTGCGGCGACTGCTCCGGCAGCGGCGTGAAGAATCGGACCCGCACCATCAACGTGCGCATTCCGGCGGGAGTCGAAGACGGTCAACGGATTCGGCTTGCCGGACAGGGTGAGGCCGGACGCCGCGGAGCGCCGTCGGGCGACCTGTACGTCGTCGTGCACGTGACCCCGCACAAGCAGTTCACGCGCAGCGGCAACGACCTTCGCGTGCAGTTGCCGGTGCGGATCTCCGAACTCGTTCTCGGCGCGACGGTCTCGGTACCGACCCTCGAGGGTTCGGTCGGGGTCAAGATCCCACCGAACACGACCGACGGCCGGACGCTCCGCGTGCGTGGCCGCGGCGTCCCCAAGCGGTCCGGCGGAGCAGGCGACCTGCTCGTCACCGTCAAGGTCGCGGTGCCGGACAAGCTCGACGACGCCGCGATCGAGGCGATGCGTGCCTACGATCAGGCCGAGCGGGCAAGCGGATTCGATCCACGGGCGAACTGGGGGAGATGAGTGATGGCCGGCCACAAGAACTTCGACGCCGATGGCGCGACCTTCATGATCTCGGTGGCCGCCGAGCTCGCCGGATTGCACGCCCAGACCCTGCGCACCTATGACCGTCTGGGTCTGGTCACCCCGCAGCGGACGAGTGGGGGCGGACGCCGTTACTCCTCCCGCGACGTCGAACTCCTGCGAGAGATCCAGCGTCTCTCGCAGGAAGAAGGCGTCAATCTCGCAGGTATCAAACGGATCATCGATCTGAGCAATCAGGTCGAGGCGCTCCAGCAGCGTATCCGTGAACTCTCCGACGAGGTTGCCGCGTCGCGGAACCGTCGCGGCGGCGAGTTGGTCCCGGTGCCCCGGACCAATGCGCTGGTCGTGTGGCAGCCGCGGCGCAAGCGTTCCGTCGACTGAGCGAACCGACCGGCAGGGCCCGCGTACGTTGGATGTATGGCATCCGACACCGTTACCACCGTTGACACGGGCCCGCACCGCGTCTCCCGGCGCATCGTCGTCGATGCGCCGGTCGCCGACGTCTTCGCCCTCGTCGTCAACCCGCACCGGCATCACGAACTCGACGGTTCGGGCACGGTGCGCGACACACCCGTCAAGGGGCCGGAGAAGCTCACCCCCGGCGCGCGATTCAGTGTGGGGATGAAGCAGTTCGGCGTCCCGTACACCATCACGTCCACCGCGACCGACGTCGAGACCGACAAGGTCGTCGAATGGAAGCACCCCATGGGCCATCGCTGGCGCTGGGAACTGGTGTCCACGTCGCCGACGACCACACAGGTCACCGAGACCTTCGATTACTCGACGCTCAAGATCCCGAAGATCATGGAACTGATCGGGTACGACAAGAAGAACGGTCACGGCATCGAGGGCACGCTGCGCGCGCTCGCGAAGCGATTCGGCTGACCTTGCCGCCCTCTTGCCGACACGGTGTCGGTAAGATGGCGGCGACCATCAGACCCGAGTCCAGGAGTCGACGAATGTTCGTGATCACCAACCGCATCGATGTCACCGAGAATGCCGAGGCATTCGAGAAAGCGTTCTCGGAGTCGATGCGCAGCACGCTGAAGGGCGTCCCGGGCCTGCAGCGCGCGACACTGATGCGCCCGGAGGCCGACGGCCTGCCTTACGTGTCCACGATGGAATTCGACGCCAGGGAGGACTTCCTGGCGTGGCTGAAGTCGGACTCGTTCCGTGCGTCGCACTCCGACAAGCAGGCGCCGGGGATGCAGGCTCCCTCGGCCGTCGAACAGCACACCCTGATCGAGACATTCACCGCCTGATCACTTCGTCGCCGCCGGGCGACGACCACCACACGAAGGGCGCCACATGGAGTTCGAGGACGAGGCGTCGTCATCCGGCGACGAACCGGCGGTTGTCCTCGGAGTCGTCGCCGCGCCCGGACAGCCGATCGGTCTCGCGCGCAAACTCGTCGACGCGGATCTGATCGAGCACGTGCAGACGACCTTCCCCGGAGCCCGATGGCAGGTCGAGGTCGTGGAGGTGTCCGTGGTGCAGCCGCCCGCGACCGACGCCCAGATCGTCGACGCCGCGAGAGACCTTCTCCTCGAACGGGAATGGGACCTCGTGGTCTGCCTGACCGACCTGCCGCTACACGTGGGACGCCGCCCCGTCGTCGCCCATGCCAACGCGGTGCACGGCGTTGCGGTCCTGTCGGTTCCCGCGCTCGGTCCGACCGGCCTGCGTCAGCGGACGCGCGGGACGGTGGTCGGTCTCCTCGCTCAGCTCCTCGGCGCCGACGCGGACGATCTCCGAGAGCATCAGAAGTCGCCGTCTCGCTCCCCGCTACGGCACCGCGTCCGCCAGCTCGGCACCGACACCGACGAGGAGAGCACCGCCTTCACCGCCCGGGTGCTGACCGGCAACCTCCGACTCCTCACCGGCATGGTCCGCGCCAATCGGCCGTGGCGCCTCGCGCTCGGGCTGACCCGTGCGCTCACGGGCGCCATCGCCGCAGGCGTGTTCGCACTGGTGACCGCCGACATCTGGCTGCTGGCCGACACCTTCGGATGGGTCCGGCTCACCGGCGTCGCCGTCGGCTCGATCGTCGCCATCACCGCCACCCTGATCATCGGCGCCGACCTGTGGGAGCGGGGATCGTCGCGGCAGTCGCGCGAACAGATCGTCCTGTTCAACACCGTCACGGTCATCACCGTCGTGCTGGGCGTCGCGGCGTTCTATGCGGCTCTGTTCGTACTCGCGACCGCCGGCGCACTGTGCCTGGTGGTCCCGCAGGTCTTCGGCGATGCACTCGGCCACGATCCCGGGATCACCGACTACCTGGAGGTCGCGTGGCTGACGTGTTCGCTCGCCACGGTCGGCGGTGCGCTCGGTGCGGGGCTGGAGACCGACGAGGCGGTGCGCGACGCCGCATACACCCAGCATCCGGCCGAGTCGGTCTGGCGAGGTACTCCGCGACGGTCCGGCTGCCACGGATCGCGTAACAGCCGCTAGGCTTCATGGGCAAACGTCGATGTGGAGGTGACGATGACCCAAGATCCGGCGGGTGGGGGACTGCCCGGATCCGTGGTTCTCGGGATATCCGTCGTCGACGACCAGATCGCGTCCGTCGTGCGGGACGCCGACGGGCACATCCTGGCGAGCAATCTCGTCGACCTGCCGGATTCCTCGGCCCCCGCGGTCGAGGCCGCGATCATCGTACTCGTCGATTCGGTTCCGGTCGTGGTGGACCAGATCGGTGTCTCCGCCTCTCGCGAGGACGTCCGCAAGCACCTGGCGCAAGCCTTCGCCTCGGACGCCGCAGGCGAATCCTGGCATCGCCGCGTCGTCGTCACCGGATACGCCTCGGCGCTCGCCGAGATCGCCTGCACCCACGCCACCCGAGGCGGCGTCGTGGCCGTCGTGGACCTCGATCGCGATGCCGCCCCGGCGGCCGGTACCACTGTGGCTACGGTCGACACGACGTCGGGTGCGGTCCTCGGGACCGCCGACTTCACCACCAACCGGCTCGCGCCCGTCACCGATCCCGACGGGGCGTCCGCTCTGGCGACGGCGGTCACCAAGCTCCCGCGCGGTCGCGACATCACCTCCATCATCGTGGTGGGACCCGGCGCGGAGATGCCCGGCATCGCTCCCGCCTTCGAGTACGCGGCGCAGCGACCCGTCACGGTCGCCGCAAACCCCCCGCTCGCGTCGGCCATCGGCGCGGCCGACGCCGCCCTGGTGGCGCTGTCGGCCCCGGCGGGGGCCACGCGGGTGTCGACGGGGCGACGCTGGTGGTTCGTCGGCGCCGCGATCGGCGCCGCGGTGTTCCTCGGCGCCGTCGGGCTGACCTTGATCCTGGCCGCCGAGAGGGCCACCCCCGAAGCTGTTCCGGTGACGGTCACCGAGACCCCTGCGGCGGTGACCGTCACCGCAGACGCGACGACGGTCACCGAGACCGAGACCGAGACGCCGCAGGCCCGCACCACGACGGTCACCAGCACGCCGCGTCCGGTCACCCGGACGACCACGGTGACCGAAGAGGTGTCGGCTGCCACGATCACCGAGACGGAGACGACCACCATCGAGGTGCCGGCGCCGGGAGAATCAGCGCCCCGGGGTCAGTAGACGGGGTCGTGCTGGATGCGGCTCGCCCGCACCCCGGCGATGATCAGCTGTCGCCGGGTCGCCTCGATCATCTGCGCCGACCCCGCGATCAGCACCTGATGGTTTTCCCAGTTCCCGGCGCCGACAACCACGTCGGCGAGGGTGCCGATGCGGTGTTCGATCCCGAGTTCGGCCGGCGTCGCCACCGCCCTGATCCACCACGGGTCGCGTTCTTCCTCCGAGACCGCGGTGACCTGCAACCACGGATTGGTGGCGGCGATCCGCCGCAGCACACTGAGGTCGTAGAGTTCGCCGGGATGGCGCATGCCGTAGAAGATGTGGGTCGGCGGCGAGTCCGCGCGCTTGGACATCTCGATGAGCAGCGCACGCAGCGGGGCGAGACCGGTACCGCCGGCGACCATCAGCACGGGCTGATCCCGGTCGACGTGCAACGTGCCGTGACTCTGGGACAGCGTCCAGACATCCCCGACGCTGGTCTCGCTGACGATCGCCGAACTGACCGCCCCACCTTGGATCGCCCGTACGTGGAACTCCAGCTCACCGGCCGGATTCGGGGGGATCGACGGCGAGAAGTTGCGCCACTGCTTCGGCCACTGCGGGATGTGGACCTCGAGGTACTGGCCGGCGATGAATGTCAGTGGCGCGTGCGCGATGAGTCGTACGACGGCGAGGTCGCGGCTGATGCGGTACTTCTCGACGACCTCTGCCGTCCACCGCGCCGGATGGGTGGCGGTTTCGGCCGCCCCACGCATCACGCCGGTGACGAGCATCATCGCCTGGGAGACCGTCTGCTGGGCCTCGGAGTCCCAGTACCCCTCCATCAGACTGGCGAACTCGCCCATGAGCGCCGAGTACATCACGTGGTAGTGCTCGGGTTCGACGCCGAACTTGCGATGGTCGCGACCGAGCTGGGCGAGGAACTCGACGAGGTCGGCGTGGCCGGATTCTGCCGGTATGGCTTCGAGGACGTGGTCGATCACGCGATGGAAGGCGATCTGCTGTGCGGCCATCGAGACGCCGAACAGGTCCCGGAGGTCGGGGTCGATCGCGAACATCCGGGTGAAGACGTTGGTCGCGAACCGGTCGGGCTGCCGGTTCACCGCTGTTCGCAGCTGATGCAACGTGTGGCGTGAGTGGCTCGCCATTCTCTCTGGACAACCTCCGTCGGCGTTCGTCCCCGCCTCTTCCAAGAGACCCAACACTAGCCTCTCGACCCGACAGAATTCAGGATCCGCCATCGTATGTCGGACTGTGATCCGGTATGGCAAGGTACCAGCATGACGTCCCTCGACGGTGTCCTCCCGGCCATCGTCGACGCGCATGTGCAGCACTGGAATCTGCGGCGCACTCCCTGGGCCGCAACCCGTTCGTCGCGCCTGTACGGGTTCGTCCCCCGATTGGGGGACCGGGTGTTTCCGCTCGTCGCCTCGCGCGCCGACCGCGAGTTCGTGCTGACACCGCGAACGGTCGCGCGTCCCTACGGGCCGCGGCAGTACGCCACCGATGCCGCACTCGTGCCGACGGTCGTCGGTGTGCCCATCGACACCGTCGTGCACGTCGAGTCGCACTGGCGCAAGGCGTTTCCGGCCGGGGAACAGGCGTCCGCCCACAGCACCGCGGTGGAGGAGACGCGCTATCTGGAGGACCTCCCGTTCGGTCAGGCGGGGGCTCCCCGTCTCGGAGCGATCGTCGCCCACGGTGATCCACGGGACCACGACTTCGCCGAGACACTCGACCAGCAGCTCATCGTCTCACCGCGGGTCCGAGGCGTCCGGCTGGTGGCGACGCGTCACCCCGATCCACGCGTCCGCGACGGTGGCGACGCCGACAACATCCTGTCGTCGACCGCCTTCCTCGACGGCTTCGCCGAGCTCGCGGGGCGCAAGCTCGTCTTCGAGGCGGCGGTCTACTCCCATCAGCTCTACGACGTCATCGTGCTGGCGAGGGAGTATCCGGACACGACCATCGTGCTCGATCATTTCGGGATGCCGGCCGGGGTTTTCGGCCCGATCGGGACTCGCACGGGCGCGACGGCCGCCGCGCGCGCGGACATCTGGCGGCTATGGCGGGAACGGATCACCACCCTGGCGTCGTATCGCAATGTGGTGGTGAAACTCTCCGGTCTCGCGATGCCGGTCCTCGGCTACGGCCACGAACGGTGGGGCAACATCGGCGGGCAGACGACACTCGCCGAGATGATCTGTCCGTTCGTCGAACACGTCGTGAACCACTTCGGTACCGATCGCGTCATGTTCGGGTCCAATTACCCGATCGACCGGCCCAACGCCGCGATCGACGTACTCGTCGGAGCCCTCGTCGACTGCGCGTCGCCATGGGGAGACGAGGCCTTGCGACGGATCTTCCGCGACACCGCGGTCCGGGTCTACAAGCTCGACGACGCGTGACGTGTCGGATCTCGTCACAGGTGACGCGGACGCCCCCACCTTCGTGAGCGGGTCGGTTCGGGCACGGGCACGTCGCGCATGAGGCGGACCAGTATGTCGACCAGTTCGGTACACGTCGGATAGCGGTCCTGCGGCGACTTGGCGAGCGCCTTGGCGAAGATGGAGTTCATCGCCGACGGGAGCCACGGCCGGCGTCGGGTGAGGCGGGGCGGCTCGTCGTTGATGTGTGCGTAGGTGATCGCGAACGACGTGTGTCGCGGGTACGGCGGTTCGCCGGTGAACATCTCGACGAGGCTGCATGCGAAGGAGTAGTTGTCGCTGGCCGGCGAGAGACGTTGTGCCTGAAGCAGTTCCGGTGAGGCGTACCCGATGGAACCCTGCACCCGCCCGTTCCGGGCGAGTGGCCTCGTGTCGTCGAGGAACTGGGCGATCCCGAAATCGGAGAGATAGGCGTCCACCGGTGCGGGGGTGTCGCCGTCGGGGCTGACCGGCCGGGAGAGCAGGATGTTGGCGGGTTTGACGTCGCGGTGGAGGATCTCCTGGCGGTGGGCGTGGTCGAGGGCATCGGCGATCTGTGCGGCGACCCGCAGGATCGTGTCGACGTGGGGTTCGTCGGTGCGACCGGGCACGAGTGCAGTGGCTGACGGGCCGGGCGCGTACTGCATCGCCAGCCACATCGACGGCAGGTGGTGGGGGCCGAGAGACCCGGGCGGCGCGGCGATCTCGCCGTGCGCGCGAATCCGCACGATGTGCGGGTGGTCGAGCAGCGAGGCGATCCCGGACTCCCGCTCGAACCGTTCGCGGACCCGGCCGTGGTCGGAGGCGTTCGGGTGCAGCACCTTGAGCGCGACGGGCCCGTTGCCGTCGTCGCGATGGGCACGGAAGACGTCGGCACTCGCACCCCCGCCGAGGAACTCGTCGATGGTGAAGCCGGCCACGCATTCGCCAACCTCGAACACCTTGTCAGCGTAAGGCGACGACGACCGGTCGGAGCGGTGCGACGATCGGGGTGTCGGGACCCGGGCTCGCGGTCAGGCCGTCGGCGTCAGGCGGAAGATCGGGAACCTTCGGCCCTGTGCGGTCTCGGTGTACTTGACGAACTGATCGGTGAACGAGGTGAACTTCGCCCAGGCCTCATCCCAGTCGTCGTCGGTGATCTCGGTGACCTGCGTGTCGTGACGCTCGATGCCGTCGACGGCGGGGGCCTCGACGGCAACCGAGTCGGGGTGGGCCCTCAGGTTGTGCACCCACGCCGGCGTCGTCGGGGAACCCGCGAAGGACCCGATGACCAGCCAGGAGCCGTCGTCGGCGAGACCGAACAGCGGGCTGATCCGCGGCTCACCGGATTTGGCGCCGACGGTGTGCAGCAGGACGAGGTTCTTCCCGAACCCTGCGGTCTCGACATGTCCGTTGTTGGTGCGGAACTCGTTGATGATGGTGGTGTTGAAGTCGTTCACGATCTCATTGATACGCCTTCCCGGCGACGACCGGCCGGTGTGTCAAAGTGAAACCGCGGTCCGGGCGGCGAAGAATACGCTGAACGTATGAGTGCCGATACGAGTTCGTTGGCCGCCGCGCTGCCCGATGGGATGGTGATCACCGACCCCGACATCCTTGCCGGGTATCGCCAGGACCGTGCCCTGGACCCGACCGCGGGCACCCCGCTCGCACTCGTCCGCCCGACCTCGACCGAAGACGTTCAGACGACGGTTCGCTGGTGTCACGAGAACCGGGTGCCGATCATCACGAGGGGTGCCGGCACCAGCCTCTCGGGTGGCTCGACCGCGGTGGACGGCGCCATCATGCTCTCCACCGAGAAGATGCGCGAGATCGCGGTGGACCCGGCGACGCGGACCGCCGTCGTGCAGCCCGGGCTGTTCAACTCGGAGGTCAAGGCCGCGGCGGCGGCCGAGGGTCTCTGGTACCCGCCGGACCCGTCGTCGTTCGAGATCTGCTCGATCGGCGGCAACGTCGCCACCAACGCCGGCGGACTGTGCTGCGTGAAGTACGGGGTGACCACCGACTACGTCCTGGGCCTGCAGGTGGTGCTGGCCGACGGCCGCGCGGTGCGAGTGGGCGGCAAACAGCTCAAGGACTCGGCAGGCCTCCCGCTGACCAAACTCTTCGTCGGCAGCGAGGGACTCCTCGGGATCATCACCGAGGTGACCCTGCGGCTGCTGCCACCCCAGGGGCCGGCGAGCACGGTCGTCGGGATCTTCGACTCGGTCCACGACGCGAGCCGTGCCGTCCTCGCCGTCACCGGCGAGATCCGTCCGGCGATGCTCGAATTCATGGATTCGGTGGCCATCAACGCGGTCGAGGACATGCTGCGCATGGGGCTCGACCGCGACGCCGGCGCGCTGCTCGTCGCCCAGTCCGACGCACCCGGGGCGGCCGGCGCCCAGGAGGTCGAACTCATCCGGAACGCCTTCGAGACGAACGGCGCCGGTGAGGTCTTCGCCACCGACGATCCCACCGAGGGGGAGGCGTTCACCGCCGCCCGGCGCGCGGCCATCCCGGCCGTGGAGAAGCTCGGGTCGCTGCTCCTCGAGGACGTCGGCGTGCCGTTGCCGTCGTTGCCCGATCTCATCGACGGCGTCGCCAAGATCGCCGCGGACAATCAGGTGATGATCTCGGTGATCGCGCACGCCGGCGACGGGAACACCCACCCGTTGATCGTCTTCGACCCGACCGACGCCGCCGAGGCCGGCCGTGCGCAGACCGCGTTCGGTCATATCATGGACCTCGCCATCGAACTCGGTGGCACCATCACCGGCGAGCACGGCGTGGGGCGCCTCAAGAAGGGCTGGCTGCCCGACCAGGTGGGACCGGACGTGATGGAGCTGACCGCGCTCATCAAGAACGCCCTCGACCCGGAGGGGCTCCTCAATCCGGGCGTGATCCTGTAGACGTGGTCAGCACGACGGCATAGCTGCCGCGGCGCTTCGCCTTGGCCGAGAACAGGGCATCGTCGGCGAGGGCGAGGTCGCGTCGAATCCGTGCGGTTGCATCCACGTCGGACATCTGGTCGCGGTCCAGCGGACCCACCGCGATACCCAGACTCACGGTCGCCCACTCGCCGTCCTCGGTATCGATCGGTTGAGCCCGGATGTCTTCGGCGACGGCACGCGCCGCGGCTTCGTCGAGCCGCATCGCGATCGCGAACTCGTCCCCACCGAGCCGGGCGACGACCGCCGGCTCGTCCACTGCTCCCTGGAGGATCTCGGCGACCTGCTGCAGTACGAGATCACCCACGCCGTGGCCGTGGTCGTCGTTGATCCGTTTGAAGCGGTCGACGTCGGCGATGAGGAGTGCGAACCGATCCCCTTGCCCCCGGCGCAACAGCGTGGACGTCGCCAGGATGAATCCGCGGCGATTCAGCAATCCGGTGAGCGGATCGGTGTTGGCCATCCGCAGCTGATGTTTCAGGGTCCGCTGGAGATCGGAGGTGTAACCGTGGTGGAGGGTGACGGTCCCGTTCACGGCGACGAGCAGCGCGAGCGTCGCGGAGAACGCGGTGACCGGCGGAACGCCGTCGTGCCACGCGAGAATGCCGAGAGTGCATGTCACCGCGCTCGAAAAAGCCATGTGGAGATACACGACGCGTGCCCGCACGAAATGTGCGCTGTACGAACCCACCACGGCGAACAGCGCCGAGAAGTACAACGCGAGACGTGGGTCGGCGATGGCGAACAGACACACCGCCACTCCGATGTCCGCGTAGGCGACGAATACGTTGTTGAATCCTCGGACGTGTGATTTCTTGGTCCACCACATCTCGCCCAGATGAACTCGGCTCACCGCCATCGCGGTGGGAACGGTGGTGGCGGCAGCGGTGCCGAGGATCAGTGACCGCCATACCGACCCCTGCGAACCACTCGGTGTGAAGAGCCCGAGTGCCCCCACGACGCCGAAGATCAGTACCAGCCCGGCGATGGTGTAGCGGATATGACGTTCGCGCAGTCGTAATTGCCGAAGGACGTGATGCGTTTCGTCGTAGAGCTGCCCGCCTCGTGCGATCTCAGCGGTGAGCGAGTCGCCACCGAGCCCGCTCAACGGTCTGGATCTCGGCGAACGGCCGACCGTTTCTTCCACCTGATCGAGCTCCGGAAATGAGGGTGTGGCGAACAATGCGAAGTCTAGAGGGGCGTTAACGATACTTCATCAGCGCGAGAAATATTCGCCGAAGCCCGGTCGCAGAAGCGAAAGCAGGAAGATATGAGTGGGAAGCACCTGCCGAGGTCCTCCCGTCCCCTCCGCGGGGGGACCTCAGCAGGTAGCCCAAACGCGACTGACATCTGAATACGACGCCATGCAGAAATGAGCATATTGGGTCAAAGGTCAACCTACAATCACATCAATCTGGATAACTGACAGGAGAAGGTTGATGAATGGTTCTGGGGACGCCGGACTCCGCGATATCGACTTGCGTCGACTCCGAATGTTTGTCGTCGTCATGGAAGCTCCGAGCCTTCGCGTCGCGGCCGACACCCTGTTCATCAGCCAGCAGGCGTTGTCGTCGGCGATTCGTGAACTCGAGCGGCAGTTGGGTGTCGAGCTGTTCTCCCGGTCGCGCCGCAGCCTGACGCCGACGCCGGCCGGGGAGGCGCTCTACCGCGGCGCGGTGCCGCTGCTGGCCGGTGGCGAACAGCTCGCCACCCAGGTCAGGCGCGTCAATTCCGGGTCGCCGGCACCGTTCGTCATCGGCCACGCACCAGACCTCGCGTCGTCGGAGGTGTTCCGCATCATCGAACCCGTCGTCCTCGCCGACCCCTCGATACCGATCACGGTGCGCCCGGTGTTCGCCGACTTCATGCGAGACGAGTTGCTGTCGGGCTCGATCGATCTGGCACTGGGCCGCGGTGTGGCGGCGCCCCCGGACATGGCGACGACGATCGCGACCCAGCACGAACTCCGGCTCGCGGTGCGCAGTGATCACCCGCTCGCCGCGCACGCTCACGTCGACATGGCCGACCTCGCCGACTACGAGATCGTCGTGTGGGGCCCCGAGCACGAATACGAGTACACCGACATCCTCGTCGGACTGTGTCGGCGTGCGGGATTCGAACCGCGGATCATCCTGTCGACGCTCCTGGGTACGCCACCGCACACCGCGGTGATCGCACACCCGAAAGCCTGCGCGTTCGTCACCAACGAACCCGGCTGGATCTATGCGAACTCCATCCGCATCATCGAATTCACCGATCCGCCGCTCGCCCCCGTCCGGGCGATGTGGCTGCCCAACACCGCGTCGACGCTACGCCGACAGATCCTGGCCGCGGCGGAAGGTGTTGTGTGAGAGCGGAAGGGTGTGGACCTCAGTGACGCTCCAGGATCGCGGCGAGGTCGGCACCGTCGGCAAGCGCGCCGTACTCGAAGCTGCGGTCGGGACCCAGCCGGCTGGCGATGAAGGCGTCGGCGACGGCGGACGGACTGTGCCGCACCAGCAGTGACGCCTCGAGCGCCAGGGCCATCGCCTCGACGGTCGACCGGGCCCTGCGCTGGGCGTCGGCCGGGCCGAGGCGCGACAGTTCGCCGAGCTGGTCGCGGAGCCGGTCCAGGTGGGCGTCGAGAGTGCGGTCGGCGCCGCGGGCGAGTGACACCTCGGCATCGAAGGCGGCCACCGACTCCGGTTCGCGGGTCATCGCGCGCAGGACGTCGAGGGCGATGACGTTTCCGGAGCCTTCCCACACGGCCATCACCGGCTGTTCGCGGTAGCGCATGGCGAGCGGGAAGTCCTCGGTGTATCCGTTGCCGCCCAGGCATTCCAGCGCCTCGTAGGCGTGGTGGGGTCCGCGCTTGCAGATCCAGTACTTGGCGACGGCGGTCGCGAGCCGGCGGAAGGCCCGTTCCTGGGGATCGGCATCCTCGTCGTGGGCGCGTGCCAGCCGGATCGCGGTGGTGGTCGCGGCCTCCGATTCCAGTGCGAGATCGGCCAATACGGCGGTCATCGCCGGCTGGTCGGCCAGCGTCGCGCCGAAGGCGGCGCGGTGGCGGGCGTGCCACACGGCCTCGGCGACCGCCTGCCGCATGCCGGCCGCCGAACCGAGGACGCAGTCGAGCCGCGTCTGCGCGACCATCTCGATGATCGTGCGCACGCCGCGTCCCGGTTCGCCGACCATCACGGCGACGGTGCCGTCGAGTTCGATCTCGCTCGAGGCGTTGGACTTGTTGCCGAGCTTGTCCTTGAGTCGCTGGATGCGGAAGACGTTGCGGGTCCCGTCGGGCAGTATCCGTGGGAGAAGGAAGCACGAAAGTCCCTCGCCGCCAGCGCCTTGCGCTTGGGCGAGGACGAGGAATGCGTCGGACATCGGCGCCGAACAGAACCACTTGTGCCCGGTGAGGAGGTACTCGGCGCCCTGTCCGCCGGTCCCGGCGGGGACGGCGACCGTGGTGTTGGCGCGGACGTCGGAGCCACCTTGCTTCTCCGTCATCGACATACCGAATATCGCCGACTCCTTGGTGGCGCTCAGATCGGGGGAGTAGCTGCGGGACAACGCCTTCGGCACCCAGCTCGCGGCGACGTCGGGCTGGAGTTCGAGCGAGGGGATGACCGCATGGGTCATCGACACCGGACAGGCGTGGCCCGGTTCGATCTGACCGAACAGCATGAAGGCCGCCGCGCGGACGACGTGCGACCCGGGCTGCGGGTCGGCCCAGCAACGGGTATGGGCACCGTGCGCGATGGAGGCGGAGATGATCCGGTGATATGCCGGGTGGTACTCGACCTCGTCGATGCGGTGGCCCCAGCGATCGAACGTCCGCAGTACGGGGGTGACGGTGTTGGCGAGATGGGCGTCGTGCTTGAAGGATTCGCTGCCGACGAGCGCACCGATCTCGCGGAGCTCGGCGTCGCCCCAGGCGCCGTCGTGGCGGGCGACCGCCTCGGTCAGGACGGTGTCGAGTTCGTATTCGTTGACGTCCACCCGCGGCGCGGACTGGTTGAACACCTCGTGGGTGAGGTGGGGTTGCGGATGGATGTGCGTTGCGGACTGGGACATCATGCCTCCTGGGACGTGGGTACGAGTGGCCGATCCAGAACCCGGTCCGGGATCTGCAGGTTCGTGAAGATCACCGCGACCGCGTCCTCGAGCCGATAGCCGAAATCGGCTCCGGTGGCGGCCTTCTGGACTGCGAGACCGAAGATCGCGGACCAGAACGCCTTCGCCTCGACGTCGATCCCCGCGCGCAGCTTCCAGCCGGTGCGCACGAGCGTCGACATCAGCGCCTGTTCGCCGCGTTCGTGGAGCGTGCGCAGCGTGTCGGTGATGTGCTCGCGCAGGTCGGTCCGACGCGCCGTCAGCAGCATGGCGGTGGTGAACAATTCGACGTCCCGCGCGCAGGGGCCGAGCAAGGTGCCGACGAGCGTGTTGGTGTAGTCGCGAACGGTCGTCGTTCCGGCGGCGGCTTCCTCGGCTCGACGCCCGGCGCGCAGCACGCCGACGCAGGCGACCTCGACGAACAGCTGTTCCTTGGAACCGAAGTAGTACGTCACCTGGTTCGGGTAGGCGTCGGCTCGCTGACAGATCTGGGCGACCGATGCCGTCTCCCCCTGTTCGGCGAAGACCTCGGCAGCGGCACGCAGCAGGGTCTGGCGGGTCGCCTTGCCCGCTTCCCGGCTAGCGCGTCCGGAGGTCGCCACAGCATCCTGCCTGGTCGAAGTAGATGTTTGTATGACAAACAATAAACACCCACGAGGGCGACGGCAAGGGCTGATCGCCGACGGGTCAGCGGGTTTCGCTCCCAAGTCGTTGGGAACCCGCCCTGACGAAGTCGCCTGCGTCGATGAGTACGGACCGCCCCGCCGCGGACGGCGGGCTGAAGTGGAAGAAACTGCTCGGCGTGATCATGGACGACCCTGGGAAGATCCGGATGGACGAACGAGAGAACCCGACGATCCAGCAGCCCACCAACGCGATCATCAAGATCGCCGCAACCTCCGTGCGTGGGTCGGACCTGTGGCAGTATCGCGGCATCGAAGACGTCGACGGCCGTCGAGGCTGAACGTGTCCAGTACGTCGACCGCGCAGTCTGCGACGTCGACGACGCGGTGAGCCGACGATCAGCCGGAAGCGCGGCCGGTCACCAGCCCGGACAGGACCGCTTCCAGGCGGTCACTTCGAACGGGAAGAGAGCAAGGCGCCCACTTCTTCGGTACCGCCCAGACGGGTGATGGTCAGGGCTTCATCGTCGAGGTGCTCGGCAAAATCTCGCTGGTAGGACGCTCGAACGAGCCTCCGCGCCTGGCCGACAGCCGACGTCTGCCGATCGAGAAGCAGGGACACAACACCGTCGACGTCGGAGGCGAGTTCGTCCAGCTCCACGACCGTATCCACGAGGCCCCACGCGAGTGCGGTCGACGCATCGATACGTTCGTTGAGAACGAGCATCTGAAGCGCCCGCCGCATGCCGATCACGCGGGGGAGGCTGATCGACACCCCGCAATCCGGTGACAACCCGATCGTCGAGTACGCAGCTACGTAAGAGCTGGCGGGAGTGGCGGCCACGTAGTCGGCTGCAAGTAGAAGGCCGAGCCCGGCGCCCGCAACCGGTCCCTGGATTGCGGCGACTATCGGGACGGGCAGCTCGTCGAGTGCGATGAGTGAACGGTGTATGGACCCCGCGAGGTCTGCGAGGAACCGCGGGCGGTCCGACGCCGCCGCCATTGCCCGTACGTCGCCGCCCGCGCAGAAGATCTTTCCGGTCGAAGACAGACGGATGACCCGTACGTCGGCATTCTCGCGGATCGACGTGATCGCCTGGGCGAGGCCGTCGGCGACCTCGAGATCGAGTGCATTGCCCGCGGATGGCCGGTTGAGTTCGATGGACGCAACACCTCGTTCGTCCACTCCGAAGATGACCGAACTCATGCCCACTCCATCCAGAAGTCCAGTTCCAGCTCCACGTCGCCGGGTACGACTCGATAGCCCGAGAAATCGGTCACACCGTCACCGGCCAGGACCTCGTCATCGATGAAGCACTGTCCGGTGACGAGGTCGGAGGGCTTGGTGATGATGCTGATCGCTGCATCGGCCATGATGTCCGGCGTTCGGCTACGCGAGACGAGTTCCTCGCTCAAGATGTTGCGAACAGCGGCCGTGTTGATGGTCGTTCGCGGCCACAGGGAATTCACGGCGATACCGTCGCCGGCGAGCTCGGCGGCAAGTCCGATGGTTACGAGGGACATCGAGAATTTCGAGATCGTGTACGCAGTCCCTATGTCCGCGAACCATTTCGGTTCGAGATTGAGCGGCGGCGACAGGGTCAGGACGTGCGGGTTGGCCGATCGCCGTAGATGCGGGATGGCGGTCTTCGTCAGGAGAAAGGCGCCGCGCGCGTTGATGTCTTGCATGAGGTCGTACTTCTTCATGCTGATATCTGCAGTCGGTGTCAGATCGAGCGCGCTGGCGTTGTTCACGACGATGTCGATGCCACCGAATTGTTCGACCGTGCGCGCGACGGCGTCGGCCACCGACTCGTCGTCCCTGATGTCACCGACAAGTGGCAGCGCCTTGCCGCCGGCCGACTCGATCGCAGCAGCCGCGGTGTAGATGGTGCCGGGCAGCTTCGGGTGCGGCTCGGTCGTTTTCGCGATCAGGGCCACGTTGGCTCCTCGACGGGCCGCCTGGATTGCGATCGCCTCGCCGATGCCTCGGCTGCCGCCTGACATGATCAGGGTGCGGCCTTCCAGTGATCTGTCCTCGGGTTCAGTCTGCACGACTGGTCCTTTCAGGAAGGGGCGCCACATTCAGGCGCGATGGAAAGTGGTGATTCTCAATGTATTCCAGGAACTACACGAGAAGATCCGGCCCGGAGGGTTCCCCGGGCGCGAGTGCTCCGGACGGCGCTGCGCCGATGACCGGATCGGATCAGGTCTGAGAGTTCAGTCGAACTCGATCCCGATGCGGCCGCTCTTCGGGGTCGCCTGACAGGTCAGCAGGTAGCCGTCGTCGATGTCCTCGGGTTCCAGTGCGATCCCGTTGCCGTGGTCTACTTCCCCGGCGGTCAGGCGTGCCACACACGACCCGCAGTCCCCTTCGCGACACGAGTACGGGGCGTCGACATCCGAGGCGAGGAGCGCGTCGAGCAGGACGGTGTCCGTGCCGCACCGGACGGTTCGGACGTCTCCGTCGATGGTGACGGTGATCTCCGATGCACCGGAGCCCTCGTGGTCGGCAGTGTCCAGCGTGAACGGATCGCCGGTCAACGACACATATCGCTCGACGTGAACCTGGTCGTGGTGGATGCCGTGTTCCCGCAGGGTGTGCTCGACGAGGTCCATGAAAGGTGCTGGGCCACAGATGAATGCTTCGCCCGTACCGACTGCGTCGGTGAGGACCCCGCTGACCGCATCCGCGGTGGGAAGACCCCGCTCGGTCTCGAGCCAGTGGTTCACGGTCAGTCGCGCGGGATGACGAGCTGTCAGTTCGTCGATCGCGCTCGCGAAGATGGTCGACTCATGGTCGCGGTTGGCGTAGAACAACACCACGTCGGTGTCGTGCTCCGCCAGTGCCGAACGCAGTATCGACATCACCGGGGTCACCCCGCTGCCGGCCGCGAAGAGGTACAGCGGTCCTTCCCAGGACCGTGGCGTGAAGACGCCCGACGGTGGGAGGATATGCAGCACCAATCCCGGTTCGGCGTTGTCGCACAACCAGTTCGACCCGTAGCCGTCGCGGGTTCGTTTGACGGTGATCGCCGGGGAAGCGTCGACGTTCGGGGCCGTGGACAGGGAGTAGCTGCGGGCGACGAGGCCGGTGCGGTCACTGGGAATACGGACGGTGATGAACTGTCCGGGCCGGTAGTCGGTGCCGTCGGGGAAGTTTAGCACGATCGTGCGGGCCTCCGGGGTCTCGTCGATGACCGCGGTGACGGTCACGTCGATGCCGAGGGTCCGTGCGACGGGAGAGATGGTCGATTGGGTCATGTGGTGGTCCTGGAGATGAGGGGAATCGCTCGGTACCACAGTTCGCCGAGTGCGGTGCCGAGCGCTTCGAGTCGTTCTCGTCGAGGCGTGCTGGTCGGCAGGCCGACATGGATGTAGGCCATCTGTTCGGTGGCACATCCCAGCGTCTCCGCGAGCAGGTTGGTGTCACAGCTTTCAATCGCGCCGCTCGCGACGAGGCGTTCCAGCCAACGTTCGGTGCGTTTGACGAAGTCGCCACGAAGGTTGAGCCACAACTGTTTGAATCCCGGATTCTCGCTGGCCGCGGCGGCCTCGCGGAGCAGGCGCAGCATGTGGCGGCTACGGGCGTAGGCCTGTAGATATGTCGTGTTGACCTCGATCAGCGATTCCAACTCACCGTGGGTTCGGTCGGGCCGCAGCCGGGCGGTGGCCAGTTCCTGCAGCGACGGCCGGAGAGCCGCGAGGAAGATGTCGTCCAGGCCTACGAAGTGGCGGTAGAAGTTGCCTTGAGAAACGTTGGCGCGGTGGGTGATGTCCGAGATGCGGGTGCGGGTGTATCCGTACTCGGTGAAGCACTCGGTGGCCGCCTTCACCAGCTTGTCGCGGGTCTGTTCACCGCGCTTGTTGGCGCGTTTGGTCGAGACCGCTGTCTCGTCGAGCAGTCCGGCCGCCGAATAGGCCGCGTTGATCCCGTCATGCTCGCGTGTGTCCGGGCCGGTCTCGGTACTCATCGGGTCGCTCCTTCCAGCGACCGTGCTGCCTGTAGTGCCTTCAGCGGATGGCCATCCGGCATGGTGTCGGGGAGGAACGACAGCAGTTCGTCGAGATACTCGTCGCTGGTGTCCCCGGAGTTCAGTGCGTCGCCTGCGTAGACCTTTCCGGTCGAACCGTCGACGGTGACCGTCTGTCCCGCCAAGGTCTGCGAGAGGCCGATCCCACAGCCGACGACGCACGGCACGCCGATCTCGCGGCACACCAGTGCGGCATGAGACGTGGTTCCGCCGACCTCCGTGACCACGGCGACGGAGTCGAACATCGCCGGGACATCGGCCGGGGAGGTCGATGGGCGCACGAGGACCACGCGTTCGCCCTCGGCGGCCGCGATGCAGGCGGCGTCGGTGTCCGTGTAGACGACGCCGACGGCGGCTCCCGGTCCTGCGCCCGTGCCCGAGGCGAGCAGTTCGGCGCCCGCGTCGGCCGAGTTGTGCTGGGCGAGGGCCTCGGCCTGCTCTGCACTGATGCGCGAGACGGCCTCCTCACGGCTGATGAGGCCCTCACGGACCAGATCGACGGCGATGCGCACCGCCGCACGTGCAGACCGCTTGCCCGATCGACATTGCAGCATGTAGAGCGTGCCGCTCTCGACGGTGAACTCGATGTCGACCAGATCGCGATGCTCGGCTTCCAGAGTGGCCGAGATCGCACTCAGATCCTGGTGCAACTGCGGGGAGTGAACCTGGAACTGATCGATCGTCTGCGGAGTGCGTTCTCCGGAGACCACGTCCTCTCCCTGTGCTTGCGAAAGCCATTCGCCGAATAGCTGAGGGTCGCCGGTGGCCGGGTCGCGGCTGAAGATCACACCGGTACCGGACTGCTCGTCGCGATTCCCGAACACCATGGCCTGCACGGTCACCGCGGTGCCACCGCCCTCGCCGAGTCCGTGGTGGCGGCGATACGCAGTGACCCGCTCATTGGTCCACGAGCGGAACACCGCGCCGATGGCCTCGCGCAACTGGTCGTGCGGATCGACGGGCGGTGCGGACGCGGCGTCACCGAGAACGACCTCGCCGTATCCCGCGCAGAACCGCGCCCAGGTGTCGCGCGCCCAGTCGTGGTCCCCGGTCGCCTCGGCGAGGTCGGCGGTCAGCTGCTCGGTCAGCCCCAGGTTGAGGACGGTGTCCATCATCCCGGGCATGCTCTGCGCGGCACCCGAACGCACCGACACAAGAAGGGGAAACGGTCCGGCACCGAAGGTCTTTCCGGTCTGCTGTTCGAGGACGTGCAGTTGATTGACGACCTCGTCCCACACCTCGTCGGGGAGTTGGCCTCCGTTGTCGTGGAACCGTGCACAGACCGGCGTGGTGATGGCGAAGGCGGGCGGGACCGGCAGCCCGAGCGACCGCATGCGGTTGACGCTGTAGGCCTTGCCTCCCAGTAACTCCCGGTCGGCCGGAGCGGTCCCGTCCAGTGCCAGGACAGCGGGTGTGTTCATCAGAGTGGTCCTTTCACTCGGTGGTGTCGACCCGAGCTCGAGGCTGGGACAGAGGAGTGGGGAGGGCTGCTGAACGCAGCGCGGTGAGTCCGCCTTCGACGGGGACGTCGATGCCGTTGACCCAGTCTGCAGCAGGGCTGAGCAGGAAGTCGATCACCGACGCCGATTCCGCGGCGGTGCCATGGCGGCCGACCATCGATGCCGATCGTGCAATGGCGTCGACGCCCATGGACTGTTCGAAGTCGGTGAGGATCGGGGTTTCGGTGGGTCCGGGACTGACCGACAGCGCGCGGATACCTCGGGCCTGCAGAGACGCCGACAAGGCGATGGTCCAATCCACGACAGCACGCTTGGACGTGTCGTAGGCCGCCGGGCCGTCGAGCTGTGTCCGGTCCAGCCATTCACGTAGCTCGTCGCGGTCGCGGACCTCGAGGAGTCCGACGATATCGTCGTGTCCCAGGGTGTTCCGGTGTGCCGCGATCGAGGCCACGTTGACGACCGCACCTCCTGACATCCGTTCGAGCACAGCGAATGTCAGCGCCCGCAGGCCCAGGGTGTTCACCGCCAGGACGGTCTCGGCCGGCGCGGTGCCCGGCACGCCGGCGACGTTGGCCAATGCGTCGACGTGGTCGGGTAGATCCAGTGCGGCGATGGCCGCCAGGTCGGACAGGTCGCACCGGAGGGAGTGTGCGCGATCGTCCGGGCAGGCGGCTATGTCGATCGCGATGACGCGGGTGTCCGGCTCTCGGTCGAGCAACCGATTCACCAGGGCCAGACCGATTCCCGACGCGGCGCCGGTGATGACCACCGTACGTGCGATGCTGGAGGCGTCGCTCATGCCATCACCGCCGATACCTCGGTGAACTCGGCGATACCCACACTGCCGAGTTCGCGTCCGTAGCCGGAGTTCTTGACCCCACCGAAGGGGACGGTGGGCCGTTCGCGGGTACGCACCCCGTTGATCTTGACCTGGCCGACCTCGAGGTGTGTCGCGACCTCGACCGCGTGATCCCGGTCGGCGGACCACACCTCAGCGGACAGGCCGTACTGGCTGTCGTTGGCCACCTCGATCGCCTCGGCCACATCGCGGTAATACTGCACCACCAGGACCGGCCCGAAGATCTCCTCGCGCACCGCGGACGCGGAGCGGTCGAGATCACCGAAGACGATCGGGGCCACGAAGCAACGGGAGTTGCCTATGCCGAGTTGCTCTCCGGTACCGGCGATCACGCGACCACCGTTGTGCCGGGCGAGATCGATGTGGTCCAGAACTCGGCGGGCGTGCGCGGCTGATGCCAGCGGACCATGGGTGGTCTCGGGTGCGGTCGGGTCGCCGAACACGAGTTCGGCGAGCGCATCGCCGATCAGCTGCTCGATGCGGTCGGCATGCGCGGCGGGGAGCACGAGTCGCGTGGTCGCGTTGCAGGCCTGGCCGGAGTTGACCAGCCCGGAGGCCAGGATCCTCGGGACGACGGCGTCGAGGTCGGCGTCGGGCAGCACGACGGCGGGTGACTTGCCGCCGAGTTCGAGCGTGGTCCGGGCCAGTGACTCTGCGGCCGCCGCAGCGACTGCTTTTCCGCCGCGGACGCTACCGGTGAACGACACGTGGGTGATGTCCGGGTGTGACGACAACGCCTGCCCGGTCTCTGGTCCCGTACCGTTCACGATGGCGAATGCGCCTGCGGGAAGCCCGGCTTCGAGGAAGCACCGACGGACCAGTGCGGCATCGAAGGGCGTCGCCTCGGAGGGCTTGAGCACCACGGTGCAGCCGGCGGCGAAGGCGGCGGCGACCTTGGCGATGATCTGATGTACGGGCATGTTCCACGGTGTGATCGCCGCGACGACGCCGCCGGCAACGCGGCGCACGATCGCCCCGTCCACGGTCTGTTCCCAGGGAAAGCGCTCGGCAGCGTCTGCGGTGGCGCGCAGGACCGATGCAGGCAACACCTGCTGGCTGGCAGTGGACAGAGCGGTCGGCATTCCCATTTCGGAGGTCACGGTCGCCGCGATCCGGTGACCATGGTGATCGATCAGATCCGCGGTCGCACGCAACACCGTTGCCCGATGCGCCGCGCTGGTCCGGGACCATGACGGCAAGGCGGCCACGGCTGCGGCGACGGCCTCGTCGACGATGGCAGTACCGGCCTCATGGGTCGTACCGATCTCGCGGTCGGTGAACGGGTTGATCACCGGGATCGGTGCGCCATCGGCGATGACGCGGTCCTCGATCAGGGCCGCGGGACCCGCTCCGACGCCGGCGGGTGTCCCCAGCTCGCCGATAGTGCTCATCGGGTCTCTTCGATCCGGACCGGGAGCGTCTTGATGCCACGGAAGAAGTTGCTCTGCAACCGATTCGGCTGATCCATCACCTTGATGTCCAGTCCGCGCTCGATGACGTGGGTGAAGAACAGCCGTGCTTCCATCCGCGCGAGGTTCGAGCCGAGGCAGGCATGCGCGCCCCACCCGAAACCGACGTGCTCGTTGGGGAAGCGGTTGCCGACGAACGTCTCCGGGTTCTCGAAGGCGCGTTCGTCGCGATTTGCCGAGCAGAACCACATCACGACCTTGTCGCCCTCTCGGATGGTCTTGCCGTGCATCTCGATGTCGCGGGTTGCGGTGCGCCGCATGGAAAGGACTGGCGAGACCCAGCGAACCATCTCCTCGACGACCACCCGGATCTTGGCGGGGTTCTCACGCATGAAGTCCCACCACTGCGGATTCTCGGACAGGACGTTGACCCCGCCCGACAGCAGATTGCGCGTCGTCTCGTTGCCCGCGACCATCAGGATCAGGTAGTAGGCATCGAGGTAGCCACGACTGAGCGGTACACCGTCGAGTTCGGCCGCGGTCAGCACGCTGATCAGATCGTCGGCGGGGCATTCGCGGCGGAGCTTCTCCAGTCCGCGGAAGTAGTCGAAGACCTCGTCACGCGCTTTCACCGCGGTTTCGGGTCCCTCGGAGTAGTCGGGATCCTCGCTGGCCATCTGGTTCGTCCAGCGCAACAGGTTCGGGCAGTCCTCGAGCGGTGCGCCGAGGAGGCGTCCGATCATCACCAGGGGGAGCTGCGCGGCGATGGAGGCGACGAAGTCGATGTCACCGGTGCCGGTGTGGGCATCGAGGAGTTCGTCGATGACGGCGGCGATGTCCCCTTCGAGCGACTTGAGCTTCACGGGCCGCACGTGCGGGGTGACGATGCCGCGCAGCTTGCCGTGCTCGGGAGGGTCGACGTGGTGGATGCTGCGCGCCCCCTCTCCTTCGGCGCGTCGACTGGCGATCTGGGTACCCTGCGTGACAGTGAAGTCTTCGGCGTTGGAGGCCACGGCCTTGATGTCCTCGTAGCGGGTCACCGACCAGAATCCCGGGCCATCGTGTTCGGCGTTCCAGTGCAGCGGGTCCATGTCGCGCAGCTGTGCGAACAGCTCGTGGTCGACGCCCGCGGCGAAGGGGCTGAGATCCATCAGGTCGATGTTGTCAGCGATTGTCATGTCGTCTCCAAAAGACTCTGGTTTGTGACTGCACTTTCACTAAACCATAGTCTATGGTGTGTTGTGAACCACAACAATAGAAAAGTCCGAGGTTGCTTGCCTGCGATAACCGGCTGATCGGCCGGGGGTGAGCAATGCGACTTGCGATTCGCAATCAGGAGTGACGTGTACCCACCGTCGACCGTGCGTGACCGCCCCGAAGCCATCGCCTATGTGATGGCGGGGTCGGGGGAGCGCATCACCTACGCCGAGCTCGATCGACGATCGAACCAGCTGGCTCGATTCTGGCAGTCGCGGGGCGTCGGCCCGGGCGGCTCGGTCGTGTTGGTGATGGAGAACAACCTGGCCTGGCCGGTGGCGGTGGCCGCCGGGATGCGCAGTGGCCTCTACGTGACGCCGGTGAACTGGCACCTCAAGCCTGCCGAGTTGGCGGCACTCATCAGTGAGGACCGTCCGGCGGCGATAGTCACCAGCGTTGCGCTCGCCGAGCAGGTGGTCGCCGCGGTGGGCGGCACGACCGACGAGCACCCGGTGATCGTGTGCGCCGACGGGGCGGCCGAGGGGTGTGTCGAGTGGGATACGGCCCTCGCCGATCAATCCACCGACCCGCTGGAAACCGAGTTGCTCGGTGCGCGAGTGCTCTACAGCGGCGGGACCACCGGGCGCCCGAAACGGTTCGCCCAGCCACTGCTCGGAATACATCCCTCCGAGGCGCCGCGCCGACACTCCGGGCTGGTCGACAAGCTCGGGGTCGGTTCCGACTCTGTCCTGCTCTCCCCGGCACCCAACTATCACGCGGCGCCGTTCACGTTCCAACTGATCACCTTGGCTGCCGGCGGCACGGTGGTGTGTATGGAGAGGTTCGACGCCGCGGGGGCAATGAGGGCGATCGTCGACTACGGGGTCACCCACTCACAGTGGGTGCCGACCATGCTCGTCCGCCTGCTGCGTCTACCGGATCGGGAGTCCATCGCGCTCTCGCCCCGTCACCAGGTGGCCTTCACGTCTGGTGCCCCGTGCCCGCCGCACGTCAAGACGGCGATCTTCGACTGGTGGGGGCCGATCCTCCACGAGTACTACGGAGCTTCCGAAGGCTACGGCCACACCTACATCTCGCCGCTGGAGGCGCAGTCGCACCCCGGGTCGGTCGGCCGCCCCCTCGGTGCTGCCAGGGTGCACATCACCGACGCCGACGGCGCCGACGTCGACCCCGGCGAACAGGGCACAGTCTGCTTCGAGGCCACCGCCGGTTCCGGTGACGCGTCCCGTCCGGCACTGAAGCAGATGGGGGACATCGGGTACCTCGACGACGAGGGTTTCCTCTATCTCGTCGGGCGTCGTGGCTTCATGATCATCTCGGGCGGGGTCAACATCTACCCCGAGGAGATCGAGACGGCCCTGATGGCTCACCCCGCCGTCGCCGACGTGGCGGTGGTCGGTGTCCCGGATGCCGAGTTCGGCGAGTCGGTCAAGGCGGTCGTCGAGGTGCGCCCCGGAGCGGTGGTCACCGAGGCCGAGTTGATCGACCACGCGCGCGAGCACCTGGCGCACTTCAAGGCGCCCCGATCCGTCGAATTCACCACCGACCTACCCCGCCTACCCACCGGCAAGCTCGACAAGCGCACACTGGTCGACCGCTTCGCCACCGCGGACGAAGGCGCCGGCCCCGGTTCGTCGAAGTTCCCCGATTCGCAACAGTTGCCCAGTCCGTCGACGTTTCAAGGAGAGAAAGTATGACGACGAAGACCTCAACCGCCGAATTCGATGTGCTGCACGCCCTCAAGGTGAAAGGACTCGCCAGTGACGAGGCCTTGGCCGCGCTGACGGGTCTGGCCTCCGACACACTGACCGCGACGGTCGATGCGCTCCGGGAAACGGGCTTCGTCCTGCGCCGTGAGGGCGGACGCATCTCCGGCACGATGATCACTCCGGCAGGCCGCGAGGAGTACGAGCGGTTGGCCACGGAGTTCGTGCTCGGTGATTCCGAGCGTGTGGCAGTGGATACGTTCCGCGAAGCCTTCGGACCGATCAACGGCGACTTCAAGAAGATCTGCTCCGCGTGGCAGGTTCGTCCGGACGAAACGCCCAACGATCACACCGATCCCGACTACGACGCATCTGTCGTCGCCGAGTTGGATGAGGTTCACGAGCGGGTCTCCGCTGCGCTGGATGCGGTCGGCACCGACATTCCCCGGTTGGGTCGTTACAGCGCCCGACTGTCGGTCGCACTGCAGAAGGTGCGCGACGGCGACACCGCGGCGTTCGCCCGTCCGATGTACGACAGCTACCACGACATCTGGATGGAGTTGCACCAGGACCTGCTGCTGACGTCGGGCCGCGAGCGCGGCGCCGGCGACGAGTGAGAACTCGGTCCGGCAGCAGCGACTGAGCCCCATATCGATTGAGCCGCCCGTCACCTGGTGACGGGCGGCTCAATCGGTGTACAGGTTGCTCGGCGCTGTCAGGCGAGTCGCGTCAGACCCAATGCGTCGTCCAATCGCACCGCTGCGTCCGCGTCGCGAATGGGATCGCTGTCCGCGTCGACTCCGCGCAACGCCGACACCGAGACGAAACCGTCGGCCACGGCGGCACTGTCGGTGCCCTCGCGGAAGCCGGCGTCCCGCAGCACGCGATTGATCAGCAGTGCGTTCTCGGTGCGTGAGAGTCGAAGGGAGAACATGCTCCTGGCGGCGAGCGATGTCATCCGGATACCACGAAGGTCGGCGAAGTCGACGTCAGGAACATTGACGTTCAACGTCATTCGCGGGGTGTTGGATTCGGCGATCCAGCCGACGATACGCTCGGTCACCGCCGCGGCGGTGTCGTAGCGGCTATGCGGGGCGAAGCCGGAACTGACCGCGATGCCGCCGACGCCGGCCACGCGCGCGGCGAGGACGGCCCCGACCGTGCTCGAGAACAGGATCGACCGTCCGGTGTTGTGGCCCTCGTTGATGCCGCTGACCACGAGCTCAGGCGGCGGTCCGAACGCGCCCGAGCAGAACGCGATTGTCGTCAATGCCGGCGGACAGTCCAACGCGAACACCGGGGTGTCACCGAGTTCGGCGAGCCGGTGCTCGGTCGTGGGAATCAGCGCGCCGTCCTCGATGGTGCCCAACGAACTGCCACTGCCGCTGCGCTCGGAACTCGGTGCGCCGACGACCACCTCGTGTCCCGCCGTGATTAGCGCCGACGCGACCGCGATCAACCCATCGGCGTCGTACCCGTCGTCGTTGGTGACCAGCACTCGCATCAGACTTCTCCTCTCGGCAGCCTGTCATCACCGGCGTGCCTGCCATAAATAGTGACTCACTCATCACATCTGTGTCCAGTGGAGATGGGACGTTCGGACGAAAGCGCGTGTTTGGACGGGCAATAGGCAGTCACGGGCGGTTGACAACGTGAGTGGTGTCACAGAATAATGTGACACAGCGTTCGCTAACCGACAAATCGGTGGCGCGATGCCGGAAGCGGTTCGAGGATTCGGCCGCTGGCTCAAGACGAAATGGAAGGACGCCCGGACACATGACTGCCTGGCCGATCTCGAACGAGACTTCGAAAATTTTCCCGCTGTACTCCCGCGCCAACGTCGGTGAGATCTTCCCCGACCCGATCACCCCGCTGAACGCTTCCCTCGGGTTCCAGCACACTCTTGAACCCGGATGGCGCGATGCGTTCATCGCGTGCGGGGTGTGGGACGACGACCTCTACGACGACTCGGTCGACTTCAACATCCTTCCGGCCTTCGGGAGCTACCTCTACATCAACATGTCCCTGATGCGCCTGTTCGGTGTGCGGGTACCGGGCATGGGCGCCGAGGCGGTCGACCTGCAGTACTTCGGCGACATGCCGGGCATCCCGAGCTACGAGAGTGAGAAGCGGGACTTCGACCAGAGCCCCGAGTACGAGGCCAAGGCCGACGCGTGGCTCGCCGAGCAGGTCCTCGGCGCGACCGACCTCGCCGCCTACGACGCCGATCGCGACGAGGTCGACGAGATCCGTCGAAATCGGCCGGACATGACCACGCTGTCCGACGCCGAGCTGGTCGAGCGGATGAATTCGTTCGAGACCCTCTTGCGTCGACTCTTCAAGCATCACATCGAGGCGAGCCTGAAGTCCGGTGTCGGGCTCGGTGCCATCGCACAGCTGGCCGAGGCGGTCGGTAAGCCGGAACAGTCCCTCACCCTCGTCGCGGGACTCGGCAACGTCGATTCCGCCGGCCCCTCGCTGCGTATGTGGGATCTCAGCCGTCGGGCTCAGCATCCGGACGTCGCGGCTCTGTTCGACGCAGGCACCAAGGGCCTCTACGCGAAGCTCAGGGCTTCCGAGTCGGCCGCGGTCGCGGAGTTCACCGCTGAGCTCGACACATTCCTCGCCGACTGGGATTTCCGTGGCCCCGCCGAGTGGGAGATCCGAGCCATCACCTGGGGTGTCGACCCGGACCTGGCCCTTGCAACCATCGATCGAATGCGCGATGTCTCGGATGACGAAGCACCGGAGGCGAAGTCCGCCGAGCGCGCCGCGCAACGCGATGCTGCAGCAGCGGCGATCCGCGAGACCCTGGCCGCCGACGCGGAAGCCTCCGCGCAGTTCGAGGCGGTTCTCAATGCGTCCGCGTTGTGGATGCGAGGCCGCGAACGAGGCCGAACAACCGCTGCCATGCTCATCCACGAGCTCCGTCTACCGGCTCTCGAACTCGGTCGTCGCTTCGCGGACAAGGGCGCGATCGACTCGAGCCGCCAGATCTTCATGGTGTTCGCCGACGAACTGCCGGACTTCCTCGAGAACCCGGAGTCCTACCGGGAAACCCTCGTGGAGCGGGAGAAGGTCTACCTCGACCTCTTCGATCGCACACCGCCGTTCGTCGTGGACGGCACCCCGCCCCCGGTCAGCGAATGGCCGCTGCGTTCGGAGTCGAGTGTCGCTGCCGCATCCAGCGGTGACACCATCACCGGCGTTCCCGCCTGTGGCGGCACTGCACGCGGCCGCGCCAGGGTTCTCACGAATCCCGATGATCCCTCGGCCCTGGAGCCGGGTGACATCCTCGTCGCACCGATCACCGATCCGTCGTGGACTCCGCTGTTCGTCGCCGCCGCTGCGGTCGTCGTCGACGTGGGCGCCCCGTTCTCCCACGCCGCGATCGTGAGTCGCGAGCTGGGCATCCCCTGCGTCGTGTCGGCCACCGAAGCCACCCGGCGGATCACCGACGGAGCCATGGTCGAGGTCGACGGCACCTCTGGCAGGGTCACTCTTCTCTGACCGGATTCGGCGCCCCCGAACCCGGGCGGCCCCGACGGACATCTCCGTCGGGGCCGCTCGTCCATCTGGTCCGGGTTCGTTCGTCGGCGGATCGTCAGACCTCGCGGTCGGCCAGCTCCCCGGCGTTGCGCGTCCAGGCGAGGTAACCGATGCCGACTCCGGTGAACCACACCGCGCCGACGATGAGCGCGATACGCCCGTCCTCGTCGAAGAAGAGCAATACGAAAACCATGACCAGGAAGGCGAGTGCAAGCCAGGTGGTGACCGGCGCCCCGGGCACCCGGTAGTCGGAGGCGGGTAATTCGCCGCGTGCGACCCGGCGCCGGAAGGCCATCTGACACAGCAGGATCGTCGACCAGATCACGATGATGCCGACCGTCGAGACCGCCGTGATGTACGCGAAGGCGTGTTCGGGGTCCAGCACGTTGACCACCACGCCGAGGACCATCACCGCAGCGCTCACGGCGATGCCCGCGGCCGGGACCTTGCGGCTCGACAGCTTCGTCAGCTGCTTCGGGGCGTCACCGGTGTGCGCCAGCGACCGCAGCATCCGGCCGGTGGAGTAGATGCCCGAGTTGCAGGATGACAGGGCAGCGGTCAGCAGGATGAAGTTCACGATCCCCGCGGCTCCGGGGATGCCGATGTAGGAGAAGACGGACACGAACGGGCTCTCGCCCTCCTGGTAGTCCTTCCAGCTGCGCACGGACAGGATGACGATGATGGCGCCGACGTAGAAGATGCCGATGCGGAAGGGTACCGAGTTGATCGCCTTGCGCAGCGTGACCCGCGGATTCTCGGCCTCACCCGCGGTGACGCCGACCAGCTCGACGCCGACATAGGCGAACATCACGATCTGCAGGCTGAGCAGGGCATTGCTGAAGCCGGTGGCGAAGAATCCGCCGTCGTTCCAGAGATTCGTGACCGACGGTCCGGTCTCCGGGCCGAACCCGGAGATCGGGAGCAGCACGCCGATGCCGACGACGATCATGCCGACGATGGCGGTCACCTTGATCGTGGAGAACCAGAACTCGGCCTTTCCGAACAGCCCGACCGAGATGAGGTTCGCGCAGAACAGGACGAGGAGCGCGACCAGTGCGGTCAGCCAGACGGGGACCGCCGGCCACCAGTAGTTGATGTACTTGCCGGCGACGGTGATCTCGGCCATGCACGTGGTGGTCCACACGGCCCAGTAGGTCCAGCCCTGGCTGAACCCGGCGAAGCGGCCGAGGAACTCGTCGGCGTACTCGCTGATCCCGCCCGAGATCGGACGGTAGATCAGCAACTCGCCGAGGGCTCGCATCACGATGAAGATGGCGAGGCCTGCGAGTGCATAGGCGAGGACGAGCGCCGGTCCGGCTTTCTCGATCGCTCCGCCCGACCCGTAGAAGAGTCCGGTGCCGATCGCGCCGCCGATGGCGATCATCTGGACGGTGCGCGCGGTGAGCCCGCGCTGGTAACCCTCGTCTGCCTCGACGCCGGTTTCGGCGCTTCCGTGCTCGATCGTCACGTGGAGAACTCCTGACGCCATTGTGTTGGTTGGCGGTCCTCAGGGTAACGACGACCTCGCAGCCGGATTCACCAGCCTGAATTGTCGGATTCACTCGCGCGGGACCAAATCGGGACCCCGCGTTGTTGCGCATGATGACGCCGGAGAGCCATGCCAGATCGACGAGCGGCCGGCGTCGACAGGAGGAATCGTGAGCAACGAGTACCGCAAGACCCCCGAGGCCCTGAACCGCCTCACCGACGCGCAGTTCCGCGTCACCCAGCGCGACGGCACCGAGCGCGCCTTCGACAACGAGTACTGGGACAACCACGAGCCGGGTATCTACGTCGACGTGGTCTCCGGCCAGCCGCTGTTCTCGTCCACCGACAAGTACGACAGCGGCACCGGATGGCCGAGCTTCACCAGACCCATCGACTCCGCCGCCGTGACGACCAAGTCCGATCGCACCCTGTGGATGCGACGCACCGAGGTGCGTTCGTCGGGGGCCGACAGCCACCTCGGCCACGTCTTCGACGACGGTCCGCGCGAAGCCGGCGGACAGCGCTACTGCATGAATTCGGCAGCGCTGCGCTTCATCCCGGCTAGCAACCTCGAAGCCGAGGGCTACGGGGAGTACACCGGGCTGTTCGGCGACACCACAACCGCAGACACCCATACCGAAGGGGAGACCGCATGACCACCGACACCGGCCAGATCACCGTCCGACCCGGCACCGAGACCGCGGTCCTCGCCGGCGGATGCTTCTGGGGGATGGAAGACCTGATCCGCAAGCAGCCGGGTGTCCTCGGCACCCGCGTCGGCTACACGGGCGGGCAGAACGACCACGCCACCTATCGCAACCATCCCGGTCACGCCGAGGCCGTCGAGATCGTGTTCGACCCGACGCAGACCACGTACCGCGACATTCTGGCGTTCTTCTTCCAGATCCACGATCCGACCACTCGTAACCGCCAGGGCAACGACGTCGGGACGAGCTACCGGTCGGCGATCTTCCCGCTGAGCCCGGAGCAGGAGCAGGTGGCCCGGGACACGATCGCCGACGTGAACGCGTCGGGCCTGTGGCCGGGTGCGGCCGTCACGACCATCGAGCCCGCAGGACCGTTCTGGGAGGCCGAACCCGAGCATCAGGACTACCTGCTGAGGTATCCGTCCGGCTACACCTGCCACTTCCCGCGCGCCGATTGGGTACTTCCCAGGCGCGGTGCGTCGACCACGCCGTGACGTACCGGGGTCGCGCGGGACGTGTGCGTCTCCTTCCCGCGCGCCCCGGTCCGGCGCCTTTCTGAGGTGCCAGAATCGTGCGCACCTGCCTGTGCCGACGTCGAAGGAGCCCTCATGACCGATGCTGACACCGGGAAGGTGCTCGTAGTCGGGGCCGTGAACGTCGACCTCGTCGTCGGTGCCGATCGGCTGCCCGGCCCCGGGGAGACCGTCGTCGGGCCGGACGTGGCCCGCCACGGAGGTGGCAAGGGTGCGAACGCCGCTGTCGCGGCGGCGCGATCAGGCGCGGCTGTCCGATACTGCGGCGCGGTCGGTGACGACGAGATGGGAGCGGGGGCTCTCGCGGAGCTCGCGGACGAGGGCGTCGATATCACCGAGGTCACCCGGGTCGCCGGAGTCGCCACCGGCGCCGCGCTGATCGTGGTGGATCCGTCCGGCGAGAATCAGATCGCGGTGGGATCGGGGGCGAATGCGCGTGTCGACCCCGAGCGGGTACGCGCGGCCGTCGGCCGCGCCGCGGACTGGGGAGTCGGTTGCGTACTCGTCAGCACCGAGATAGCCCCCGATGCAGCCATTGCAGCGGTGAAAGCCGCTGCGGAACAGGGTGTCCCGTGCGTCGTCAATCCGGCCCCCGTCCTCGACGAACTCGTCGGCGTGATCTCGGTTCCGGACATCCTCACCCCCAACGCCTCGGAACTGCGCGACCTGTACGTGCGGACGTCGGTGGTCGCGGATCATGACCGCATGACCGAGACCGAGATGGCAGTCGCCCTCGCGAAACACTTCGAGGTGACCGTGATCGTCACGCTCGGCGCCGATGGGTTGCTGGTCGTCGACCGCGCCGGTGCGACCGCCGTGCCGGCGGGCAGGGTCGAGACGGTGGTCGACACGACAGGTGCCGGCGACACCTTCAACGGCGTGCTGGCGGCTTCCCTTGCGGCCGGCGACGATCTCGTGACGGCTGCGCGGCGTGGTGCGGCAGCAGCGTCGTTGTCGGTGGTTCACGTGGGGGCGCGCACCGGGATGCCGACGGCGCCGGCGATCCAGCGCGCGGTGTCGGGAACCTAACGCGTCATCGGCTGGGGCCGCTCCATGTAGAGATGGTGTTCGTCGCTCGGAATGAAGTAGTCACCCTTGCCGCCGGCGCGTAACAGGGGTCGGGGGCGCGCCGTGTCGTAGGTCAGGTCGTCACCGAGAAGCGCCGTCGAGATGTGCACCTTCACGACCTCGCCGAGGACCATCCAGGTGTCCACGGACTCGCCTGCGGCGGACCGCAGTTGGAAGGCCTCGGTGACCAGGCACTCGAAGTTGACCGGGCTCTGGGCGACCCGGGACGGGCGGACCAGGTCGGAGTCGACCGCGGTCAGGCCGGCGTGGTCGAACTCGTCGACGTCTGCAGGAAGCGCGGCGGAGGTTTGGTTCATCTGCTCGCCGATCGCCTCGGTCGCGAGGTTCCACACGAACTCACCGGTCGACTTGGCATTGGCGACAGTGTCTTTCCAGCCGATGCTGGCGAAGCCGATGATCGGAGGGGAGTAGTTGAAGAGGTTGAAGAAGCTGTAGGGGGCGAGATTTCGCACCCCGTCGTCGGACACCGTGGAGATCCAGCCGATGGGACGCGGCGCGATGATCGCGTTGAGGGGGTCATGGGCGAGCCGGTGGCCCGCGGCCGGCTCGTAGGAGTGGTACCCGGTCATCGCTTCACCGTACGTGAGTGCTCGATCGTGTCCCGGGGCAACACCGTCCGGAGACGAGGTGACGGCGCCGAGTACCCTCGACGAGATCGACGAGAGAGGCTGACATGGCTGGTCACGACACGACACCGCAGTTCACCGAGGACGTGGTGGCCGGGGTGCTGGCGCACATGAACGGCGACCACGCCGACGATTCACTGGTCATCTGCCACGCTCTCGGGCGACGCCCGGACGCGACTGCGGCCGTGATGACCGGATTCGATCACGAAGCCGCGATCTTCGACGTCACCGTCCCCGAAGGGGTCGTCGAGATGCGATTCGAGTGGGACCGTCCGGTGGTGAACCGGACGGACGTACGCATGGCCGTCGTGGCGATGTTCCGGGATGCGCAGGCCCGCCTGGAGGCGACTCCGGAGAGATAGCTCACGCACGGATACCGCAGGGTCCAGACTTCAGTATCCTGAGGTGCGACTTGTCAGTGACAACGACGGGAATCGCGTGACCCTCTCCTCCTCCGATGCCAGGCTCCGGACGTTCGCAAATCTTCGGGACCTGGGTGGGCTGCCCCTCGCGTCGGGCGGTGTGACGGTGCCGAACGTGTTGATCCGCAGCGACGCGCCCTATCCCGCCGACGAGGACCCGGCGGGGGTGCCGTGGCCGCCGAGTACCGTCGTCGACCTGCGGAACCCCACGGAGATCGAGCCGATAGCCGTCACCTGGCCGTCGGCTGTGCGGGTCGTCAATCGGCAGGTGTCGTCGAGTGCGCGTATCGACCGGCTCGCCGACACGGCGCTCATCGAGATCTATTCGTCGGTCATCCGCACCGGGCAACACCGGCTCACCGCGGCTCTCAACGAATTCGATTCCACCGGTTCGACACTCGTGCACTGCGCGGCCGGCAAGGATCGCACGGGCATGGTCGTGGCGATCGCACTGCTCCTCGCCGGGGTCGAGGCGGATTCGGTGATCGCCGACTACCAGCGCACCGAGGACTTCATCGCCGGGGTCTTCGCACGATTGCGCGAGCGGCGCAGAATCCCGGCCGGCACCACACTCGCCGCTCCGATCCTGCGGACTCCGCGTGAGGCCATCGACCTCGTCATCGACGAGGTGACCGGCACGCCGGGCGGGGCCTGGGGATGGTTCGAGGCCCACGGCGGCGACGTCCCGCGCTTCGAGCGCTGGGTCGCCACCTTCGTCGGCTGAACCGGGTCTCAGACCCGCTCGAAGATCGCGGTGAGCCCCTGTCCGCCCCCGATGCACATGGTCTCGAGTCCGAAACGTGCCTCACGACGGTCGAGTTCACGCAGCAGTGTCGTCAGGATCCGCACGCCGGTCGCACCGACCGGGTGACCCAATGAGATACCCGACCCGTTGACATTGGTGCGCTCGAAATCGGCGTCGGCGAACTTCCACTCTCGAGTGACCGCGAGCGCCTGGGCGGCGAAGGCCTCGTTCAGTTCGATGAGATCGATGTCGGACAGTTCGAGACCCGCCCGCGCCAATGCCTTGGCGGTGGAGGGAACAGGGCCGATGCCCATCACCTCCGGGCCGACCCCGGCCACCGCCCAGGTGACCAGGCGGGCGAGCGGATCGAGACCCAGGCGTTCGGCATTCGCCCGGGTGGTCACCAGTGTGGCGGCGGCGCCGTCGTTCTGGCCGCTGGCGTTGCCGGCGGTGACGGTCGCCTCGGGATCGGATCTGCCCATGATCGGGCGCAGTCGGGTCAGTGACTCCAGCGTGGTGTCGGCACGGGGATGTTCGTCGCGGTCGACGACCTGGTCGTCGCCTTTTCGCTGCGGAACCGACACCGGCACGATCTCTTCCGCGAACTTGCCGCTCTCGATGGCGGCCACGGCGCGTCGATGCGATTCGACGGCCAACTCGTCCTGTTCCCGGCGCGGGATCGAGTACTCGCGGCGGAGGTTCTCCGCGGTCTCGAGCATGCCACCGGGGACCGGATGGTTCTTTCCGCCCGCGGTGACGCGGCCGCGGGCCAGCCGGTCGTGCAGGGCGGCCGGCGCGCCCTTGGCGCCCCATCGCATCGATTCGGTGTAATACTCTGCGCGACTCATGGATTCGACGCCGCCGGCGATCACCAGCTCGGCGACCCCGGTCTGGATGCGCATCGCGGCGTCGAGTACGGCCTGTAGACCGGAGCCGCAACGCCGGTCGAGCTGGGAACCCGGCACGGTGACGGGGAGTCCCGCATCGAGTGCGGCGACGCGACCGATGGCCGGCGCCTCGCCATTGGGGTAACACTGGCCGAAGATCACGTCGTCGATACTCTCCGGGTCGATCGCGGTGCGTTGCAACAGTTCCGAGATCACCGTCGCGGCCAGGTCGGTCGCCGGGACGTCGACGAACGAACCGCCGTAGCGTCCCACGGGCGTACGGAGTGGCTCACAGATCACGACGTCGTCGGCTGCGGGTGGTGCGGTGTTCACGCTCATGCGGGTGTTCCTTTGCGGTAGTCCACTTCCTGGCCTGACCACCGCTGCGCCCAGTCGCGCAGCTCGACGGCCCGGATCTTGGTTCCGTTGCCCCCGACCGTGGTCGGCATCTCCTCGATCACGTGTACGGCGGCAGGCACCTTGAATGCGGCCAGGCGGTCGCGGCACCAGGCCTTCAACGCGGCGGCGTCGAGGTCGGCGTCGGGTTCGACGGGTACGACGAAGGCCACCGCCTCGGTGTAACCACCAGAACCGGTGACCCCGACGACCTTCGCGGTCTGCACGTTCTCGTGTTCGGCGAGGCGGTGCTCGATCTCCGCCGGGTCGACGAGGAAACCTCGTAGCCGCAACACATCTCCCATACGGCACACATAACGGAAGCCGCCGGTGTCGAGGGTGCGCGCGAGATCGCCGCTGCGGAACCAGCCGTCGGTGGTGAATGCCCGCGTGGCGGCTTCCGGGTTGCCGAGATACGCGTCGACGACGTTGGGACCGCGGAACTGCAGTTCACCCTCCTCGTCGGCTCCCAGGATGCGGTCGTCGAACGGATCGACGACACGGACCTCGATGGCATCCTCCACCGGCCGGCCACCGCCGTTCCAGCGCAACGATTCCGGGTCGTCCGACGACCACAGCAGAGCGAGGGCGAAGATCTCCGACGAACCGAAGACACCGGTCGTCTCGGCGCCGGCCTCGTCACGCGCCCACCGGGCGATGTCATGGGACCGGCCGAGGAAGTCCGCGATGCCGAGCCAACGCAACGAACTCAGGTCGGTACGCCGGCCGTCATGCCAGGTGTCGTACAGGCGCCCGAAGAGGTCGTCGCCGCCGACGATGTGGGTCACACGCAGCGATTCGACTCGATCGAGGGCGGCCACCGCGTCGAAGACGGGCTCCATCAGGATGGCTGCGCCACCGGCGAGACCGGCCATGGCCGTGCTGAATCCGAAGACACCCGACACGGGTAGGACGCCGAGGACCACGTCGCCCTCGCGGACGTCCATGATGACGGAATCGGCATGCGCGTGTCGGACGACGGCACAATCCCGGTGCGCTGCGAGCTTGGGGGTCCCGGTGGAGCCCGAGGTCGTGAATGCGACCCCGAGTTCACCGGTGTCCGCAGCGCGCTCACCCGCAGGTGTCCATGCCGCCGTCGACGGGGTCGCGGGTGCGTGAACGCCGGTGGTGTCGCCACTTCCGGCGATCCAGGCTCCCGCGCCGAGATCGAAGTCGGACGGCGTCGCGGTGGGACTCAACGGCCCGGGGACGACCGCGATCGCGGGAACGGGATCGGCCGCCGAACTCGCATCGCGCAAGGTGCCGAAGATGTCGAGCCCGTGGAACTGTGCGGGGACGGCGACCACCACGGGCCGCGCCGAGTTCAGGATGTGGGCGACCTCGCCGACGTTGTACCGGGTGTTGACCCCGATGACGTGCGCACCGACGGCCGACGCGGCGAACTGCCAGACGAGCGCGTCGGACCAGTTCGGCAGATATGCCGCCAGACACTGGCCTCGACGGACACCGATGTCGGACAGCTCTTCGCGCAGCTGCTCGACTCGTCGTGCGAGTTCGGATCGGGTGAGGGTGATCACCTCGCCGTCGGCGACGTCCATCGCCACCGGACTGTCCGGGGACTTCTGGACGAGGTCGGCGAGCATTCCCGCGAGCGTGGGACGGGTGGTGATGGTCATGACACGACCTCCGGGGTGCGCGTGCCGGACGACAGGGACCGCAGCCAGGCGTCGGCGCGTGAACCGAAGTCGGGGAGCTCCTCCATCGGATAGTGGCCGTATCCGGCCAGCTCGGTGAACTCCGCACGCGGACCGTCGAGTTCGTTGATCTCGTCGGCGGCTCGGCGGACGGCGTCCACACTGATCCACGGATCGTCGGCGCCGCAGACCAGGTGCAGGCCACAGGTGAGTTCGGTGAGCCGGTCGCGGACATCGTGACTGCCCCAGCCGATGAGATCCGACGAGGAGATCTCCGGGTCCTCACGTTTGTGCATGAGGCCGATGAGATGTGCCCGCGCCGCAGGCACCGCCCGTCCTACGGAGGCCAGGCTGCCGAGGTAGGTGCGGTCCGCGCGGGCGGGCCCGGCGACATCCTCGAGTTCGCGTCGTAGACCGGCGATCCTGACCCGGCCCGGCCCGGTCTCGGCGGCCATGGCGACGGCCCCGGCGAGCGGGTACTCCGGCCGCGTCGCCAGTTCGAGCGTGAGTTTGCCGCCGATGGAACACCCGATGACATACGGCCGCTCGACGTCCAGACGCCGAAGGACGGCGGTGAGCCAGTCGGCGTAGTCGCCGAGGCCGGTGATCGGGCCCGTTGGGCAGGGCTCGGAGCGTCCGTGACCCGGTAGGTCCGGGACGATGACGCGGTAGCCGCGGTCGGCGATGTCCTGTGCGGCACAACGCCATTGGACGCCGCTCTGTCCGGCGGTGTGGATGCACAGCACCGTCGGTATGTCGACGACGCGCCGGCCCGGCGCGGTGGGGTCGGCGGTGACGATCTCGACGAACGCCAAGGCGCCCTGGATCTCGAGGTAGCGTGCCTCGATCATGAGTGCACCTCCCGCGCCATCGCTCGCGCGTTCTGGATGATCGCGTGTAACGGCTTGGTCAATCGCAGATACTCGTATCCGTTTCCGGCTGAGGAGAACTCACCACGGAGTGCGCGACGCATGAAGTCGTCTGAGTCGGACAGCATCAGATCCACCCAGGTGACAGGGGCCGCTTCGAAGGTGAACGTGGCACCCAGGAGCGCGCGCCGCGTGACGTCGATGACCTGGCCCTTGTAGATGCGCAGGTGCACTTCGCGGTTGCCGCACCGCAGTCCGACGGTGCCGTCCCAGGTGGAGACCGACGAGGTGAACGCGGCGTCGTGATGCAGGCGTCCACACAGTTGCTCACCCCACTCGATCGAGCAGAAGTCAAGCGACGGAATCACTTCGGTCCGGATCTCGGTACGCCAGGTCTCCGTCCCGGATTCGCGAACCCGCCCGGTGTCGTCGAGCAGCCGGACCTCGCGGTCGATGCCGTCGGGTCCGACGCGGGTCACGACGGTGGTGGCGTGGACACGGTCCGACCCGGTGATCGGCGTTGTGGCCGACCAGGTGACGCCGAGCCGTTCGGCAGCCGGGACCGGGTCGGTCAGCCACTCCGCCACCACCATCCCGAACGACGGTGAACGAGCGGGGATGCGGAGCCCGTGGCGGTCGAGGACATCGGCGGCCGGTTCGGTGCCGGTCGCGGTCCGGACGCCGACGCGGATCGATGCGAGGGCGGAACTCATGACCCGGCCCTGCCCAGCAACTCGTCGGAGATGATCCGCATCTGGATCTCGCTGGTGCCTTCGAAGATCTTGGTGAGACGTGCGTCGCGCCAATGCCGTTCGACCTGGAAGTCGGTGGTGTACCCCGCGCCGCCGTGGATCTGGACGGCCTCGCTGGTCACCCGTTCGGCCATCTCGGTGGCGACGAGCTTGCACATCGAGGCCTCGAGCGAACAACGCCTGCCGGTGTCGATGTCGGTGGCGACCGAGTACATCAGTTGCCGGGCCGCTTCGATGTCGGCGGCCATCGTGGCGATCTTGAAACGCAGGTGCTGGAAGTCCGCGAGTTCGTGGCCGAACTGCTTGCGGGTGTGCATGTAGGCGATGGAGTCCTCGAGTGCGGCGCGGGCCAGGCCGATCGCGCGAGCCGCCGTGTGGGCACGACCGACCTCGAGCCCGCTGACCGCGAGGTAGAAGCCCTTGCCCTCCCCGCCGAGCATGCGGTCGGCGGGGATGCGGAAATCGTCGAAGGACAGTTCCCAGGTGTTCCAGCCGAAGTAGCCGATCTTACGGACCTTGGTGCCGGAGATGCCCTCGGGGAACACGCCGCGATCCTTCTCGACGAGGAAGGCGCTGATGCCGCGATGCGGTTTGGCCGGGTCCTTGTTCGGATCGGTACGGGCGAACAGCACGAGGTAGTCGGCCTCGTCGGCATAGGTGCACCACATCTTGGTGCCGTTGACGACCCAGTCGTCGCCGTCACGGGTCGCCCGGCAGGAGATGTTGGCGACGTCGGAGCCTGCCTCGGCCTCGGAAAGCGCATAGGCGCCGAGGTATTCGCCGCGCGCCACGCGTGGCAGGAGTGCGGACTCCTGCTCGGGGGTGAATCCGCCGCCCATGCCGTTGCCGCGCGCCAACAGTCCCGACACGCTCATCCACGCACGCGAGAGTTCTTCGGCGACGAGGCAGTATTCGAAGACGCCGAGCCCGAGGCCGCCGTGCTCCTCGGGAATCATGATGCCGAAGAACCCGACCTCGGCCATCGCCTTCTTGAGCGTGTCGGGGATGGTCCCCTGGACGGGGTCGAGCTCGTTGGCGACCGGCAGCACCTGCTTCATGGCGAAGTCGCGGGCGAGGTCGCGGATGGCGATCCGATCCTCGGTCAGGTATCGCGGGCTGTCGGTCCGGGGCTGTGACGGCCGATGGGTCATGGCCTTCTCCTGGTGAATGCGGGCCGGAGTGAACCGGGTCGTACTCGCCGGCCACTCATTAACGTGCGTTCACCATTAGAGCACCGGGTCAGCCCGCGGTCAATGCCTGACCGACGTCTGGGCGGTATCCGGCGAGGTTGAGGGCGTACTGGCCGTAGTCCTCGGCGACCTCGGACGCGGTCCGCGGCCCGTCCGGGCGGAACCACACCGGGATTCCGGCGCACATCAGGAGAACCGCGGTGACAGCCTGGTGTACGCGGTCGATGTGGAATAGCCCCTGATCGACCGCTCTTTCGGCGATGTCGATGAACTGCTGCTCCTGGGCGTCGCGCGAGCCGACGACACGCTTGCGGTCGATCTCGCCCAGGTAGCGCAGTTCCGTGTTCGCGACCAGACATTCGCGCGGCTTCTGCGCGGTGTAGAGGGCGTGTGCGACGACGGCTGCGCGCCACTGTTCGACGGGGTCCTTGCCGGCCCGGCGGATCGCGTTGCGGGTCGCGGTGAACTGCTCGTCGCTCGCGGTGCGGAGGATCTCGACCAGCAGATCGGACTTGTTCTCGAAGTGGTTGTACACGTTTGCGGCGCTGCAACCAGCGCGATTACCGATGGTGCGCATCGTCGCGCCGTGAAATCCGGCGGTGAAGAACTCGTCGAGCGCGGCGTCGAGGATGCGGTCGCGGGATGCGGCGGTGGCCGATGGCGATCGGGTGTTCATCCGCTCAGGGTAGGGCGGTGCGGTTCCACCAGCAAGGAAGCGGATCGCGGGTTGGTTGACGCTCTCAGGCGACCCGGCTTATGGTGTGGATCACGTGAACAATCGTTAATATGCTGCGCTGTCCGTCGACGAACTCTGGAGCATGAGCATGAGCACCGAACCCGATCTGGCCGCGCGGTTGACGCGCCTCGAGGATCTCGAGGCGATCCGCGCACTGGACGCGCGATATTGCCGTCACCTCGACGACGGGAACTGGGATGACCTGATGACTCTGTTCACGGACGACGGTGAGTTCGACGGCCTGTCGAACCCGCGGGGCAAGATCGAGATGCGCGCCTTCTTCGCAGGTCTCGCCGACGGCGGCCTCACCTCGTTCTGGCACTTCATCACCAACCTCGAGATCGAGATCGACGATGACACGGCTGTTGCCCGGTCATTTCTCTGGCAGCCGTGCGTCCTCGACGGTGTCGCGTCGATCGCTGCCGGTCGCTACACCGACGAGCTGGTCAAGCAGGACGGGCGGTGGCTCTACCGCGTGAAGAGGGTGCGCTTCCATTTCTTCGGCCCGCTCGCCGACGGATGGGACGAGAATCGGTTCGCGCTCGACTCGGCACATGCCGCGGCGGTCAATCCCTGATCGGGCCGTCGCGTACCGGTGAGTGGGGGAAACCACTTCGCGTCCGGCCGTCGTCGGTAGGGTCGGCCAGTATGCAGTCGGTCGACTGATCACGGACCCGACATCTACGGCAGACAAGGATCGGCATGGCGCGTTTGGCGGACAAGGTTGCGTTCATCACGGGCGTCGCCCGAGGACAGGGGCGAGCCCACGCGGTACGGCTCGCGTCCGAGGGGGCACAGATCATCGGCGTCGACGTCGTCGGACCGCTTCCGGGCGTTCCGTATGATCCGGCCACCGAGGACGATCTCGCCGAGACCCAGCGTCTGGTCGAGGACCTCGGCGCCAAGGCCATTCTCACCCGCTGCGACACAAGAGATCTCGACGGTCTTCGGGCGGCGGTTGCCGATGGGGTCGAGGAGCTCGGCGGGCTCGACGTCGTCGTCGCCAACGCGGGTATCTGCATCCCCGAGACCTGGGACGAGGTGACCCCGCAGAGCTTTCGCGACACCATGGACATCAATGTGACCGGCGTCTGGAACACCGTCACCGCCTCGGCTCCCCACCTCATCGGCCGTGGCGGGGGATCGGTCGTCCTGATCAGTTCGCTCGCCGGGAAGAAGCTGCAGCCGTTCATGGTTCACTACACGACGAGCAAGCACGCGCTCGTCGGGATGTCGCGCGCCTTCGCCGCGGAGTTGGGGCAGCACGACATTCGTGTCAACACCGTCCATCCCGGCGCGGTGATCACGCCGATGGGCTCGGGCCGCATGGTCGAACGCATCGAGGAGACGAACAAGGCCAACCCGCGCCTTGCCGGGATGGGCATGACATTCCTCAACCAGTTCGCCGCCGAGGCCGACGAGGTCGCCGGCGTGGTGGCCTTCCTGGCATCGGACGAGTCGAAGTTCATCACCGCCGAGGAGATCTCGATCGACGGCGGCGCGCAGCATTTCTGATACGCGGCGCGCGGCTTTCAGGTGGTTCCGCGTGCCATCAGCTCGACCGGCAGGCGCCGCGACTCGACGTCGCGTCCCGCGATCAGATCGAGCAACCCGCGCACCGCGGTCTGCCCGATCTCCAGGGCGGGGGAGTGGATCGTGGTGAGCGGCACCGGAAGCTGCGCGGCGATCGGGATGTCGTTGTAGCCGACGAGGGCCAGGTCCTCGGGGACACGTAGTCCGAGGTCGCGGGCGACGCCGAGCACACCGACGGCGATGGTGTCGGACACCGCGAAGATCCCCCGCGGCCGGTTCGGTGCGTCGAGCAGAACCTGCCCGGCCTCGGTGCCGCCGCGCACCTCGAAACTCGATGCGACGACCCGAGAGTCGGGAAGTTCGATACCTGCCGCCGTGGTCTCGGCCCGGAAGCCGGCGAGTCGATCCGTTGCCGTCGTCGCGTGGGCCGGACCGGCGATGACGGCGAGGTCGGTGTACCCGCGATCGATCAGGTGCCGTGCGGCGAGGGCGCCGCCGCGCACGTCGTCGCCGCCGACGAAGGGGAGTCCGGCGTCTGCGTGCCGGGTCAGGGTCAGCATCGGTACGTCGCCGACCCGCAACGAGGCGATGAACTTCCGGCCCGGGCGATGCAATCCGCTGAGGAGGAGACCGTCGACCTGCCGTCCCACGAGCAGTTCGATAGCCGCACGCTGGGCTTCCGGGTCGTCGGGCGGACTGGACAGGAGCACCGAGTAGCCGGCGCGGGTCGCCTCCTGCTCGATGCCCTGGTAGGTCGTGGCGACCACGCCGTCGGTGAGTCGGGTCATCACGACGCCGAGGGTGGTGGTCTTGCGGGTGCGGAGACTCGCCGCCCACAGATTGCGCTGGTAGCCCAGCTCGTCGGCGACCTCGCGGACCCTCAGTGCCGACTCCGACCAGCCGTCGGCGGGTTCCGACTGTCGCAGCACCCGGGACGCCGTCGACACATGGACCCCCGCGCGTCGGGCGATCTCCTTGAGCGTCGGCGTCCGCTGACCACCGGCCACGCTGGTCCCCATTCCTGTCGAGTGCCTCTGTTGACGCTGCGCGTCGGACCCCTTACGTTAGTCCATGCAAACGTTCTCGCAAACGTTCTCGACGGACTTGTAGGATCAGTTCTACGCCGCCCGACTCCCCGGAGGTTCCGATGTCTCGCCCCAGCACTCTGACCCAGCTCTTCGCCCTGGACTCGTTGCTCGACGCCGACGAGATCGCGATCCGCGACACCGTCCGCGACTTCGCCGACGCGCGTCTGCGGCCGCACATCGCCGACTGGTTCGAGGACGCGAGACTCCCGGCCCGCGAGATCGCCAAGGAACTCGGTCAGATCGGCGCGCTCGGTATGCACCTCGAGGGCTACGGCTGCCCGGGCATGAGTGCCACCGCCTACGGTCTCGCCTGCCTCGAACTCGAGGCCGTCGACTCCGGTATCCGCAGCCTGGTGTCGGTGCAGGGCTCGCTCGCGATGTTCTCCATCCACCACTGGGGTTCGGAGGAGCAGAAGAACGAGTGGCTGCCGCGCATGGCCGCCGGTGACGCGATCGGATGTTTCGGCCTGACCGAACCCGATTTCGGGTCCAACCCGTCCGGCATGCGCACCAACGCCAAGCGCGACGGCGGTGACTGGCTGCTCAACGGCACCAAGATGTGGATCACCAACGGCTCGATCGCCGACGTCGCGGTCGTGTGGGCCCAGACCGATGAGGGCATCCGCGGCTTCGTGGTCCCCACCGACACCCCCGGGTTCTCCGCGCCGGAGATCCACAAGAAGATGTCGCTGCGCGCGTCCGTGACCTCCGAACTCGTCCTCGACAACGTCCGCCTGCCGGAATCCGCCGTGCTGCCGAAGGCACAGGGCCTGCGCGGCCCGCTGACCAGCCTGGGTGAGGCCCGGTTCGGCATCATTTTCGGTGCGATCGGCGCCGCCCGCGACTGCCTCGAGACCGCCATCGACTACGCCCGGTCCCGCGAGGTCTTCGACAAGCCGCTCGCCGGGTACCAGCTCACCCAGGCCAAGATCGCCGACATGGCACTCGAGGTCGGCAAAGGGCATCTGCTGGCCTACCACCTCGGCCGTCTGAAGGACCGCGGCGAGATCACCCCCGAACAGGTGAGCACCGGCAAGCTCAACAACACCCGAGAGGCCATCAAGATCGCCCGCGAATGCCGAACCATCTTGGGCGCCAACGGCATCACGCTCGAGTACCCGGTCATTCGGCACGCCAACAACCTCGAGTCCGTCCTCACCTACGAGGGCACCTCCGAGGTCCACCAGCTCACCATCGGACGTGCCCTCACCGGCGAAACCGCGTTCCGCTGAGGTAGTCCCACCCCTTTTCCGCCATACCACCCACTCGGGGGTGACGTTGCGGAAAAGGGGTGGATTTGCGAGCTGGACGGGTGGAGATCGTCCAGTGCACTGAAACCCCGTTCAGGGGGTTTGCAGGCGGTACGTTGGGTACTCGGGTTCGTATAGTCACGGCGGCCATGGACGGTCCCGCTACGCCCCGCCCGCCGGGAAGGAGTTCGATCGTGACCGACGCGAACGACGACGTCCATCTCCGCATCGCGGAGATGGCTCGGGAGCTGCACGGGGACGACGCCGACGACGAACTGGTGGCCAAGACCATCGTCGAGGGTGCGGTGTCGGAGATCCCCGGTGCCCAATACGCCGGACTCACGGTCGCGACGGATCGACGATCCATCGAGTCCTTCGGTTCGACGCACGAGATCGCAGAATTGCATGATCGCATCCAGGCGGAGGTCGGTGAGGGACCGTGCCTTTCGGCTGCCCTCCACGACCGGGTTGTCCGCGTCGACGATCTCGAGAAGGACGAGCGGTGGCCGGTATACCGGAGTCGCGCGATGGACGAGGTGCCGATCCGTTCCGTGCTGTCCTTCCAACTCTTCGCCAATCAGAACAAGATCGGTGCGCTCAACCTCTTCGCGGATGAGCCGCAGGTCTTCGACCTACACGCCGAGGACATCGGCGTTGTCTACGCCACCCACGCCGCGTTGGCCTGGAACACCATCAAGAAGGACCATCAGTTCCACAGCGCCCTCGCCAACCGCGATGTGATCGGCCAGGCGAAGGGCATCCTGATGGAGCGTTTCAGCATCGATGCCGTGGCGGCTTTCGAGCTGTTGAAGAAGCTGTCCCAGGAATCGAACACCAAGCTCGTCGAGATAGCGCGGCAGATCACCCTGAAGAGGTGACCTGCCGGGGCGAGCCGGCGGAGTTCTACTCGAAGGTAGCGAATTCCGTTGCACTGGGACCGATCTCACCTTCGGTGAGCTGGCGTCCGGCGTCGTCGACGGTGTCGAAGACCCGTACGTAGGATGTCATCCCGCAGATCTCCAGTGGACGGCTGACGGTTCGTTCGCCAACCAGGACAACGGGAATCGATCGCTCGGTGGCGTCGTCGACGAAGGTCTGGAGCAGTACGAGTCCGATCGTGCCGAAGAAGTTCACCGCGGAGAAGTCCAGGACGACGCCATGGACTCGATCACGCGCGACGCGGTCGAGGGCGGCCGCGAAGTCGGCGGCCGTTTCACGGTCGACGCTGCCGGAAAAGCGCTGTACACAATAGGATTTCGCGGAATCGAAGCGCCTGGGTGTGGTTGTCGACGGCCCTCTGCCGGTGTCGAACGCCGAACGGAAGACTGTCGAGGTGGTGAGTGGCATGGATTGCTCGTCTCAGTAGGAAGCGTGCCGAGCGATCGATCGACGATCGAGCCCGGTCAGTGTCCGACGCCGGTGACGGCGCGAGACCCCAAGTTCACGATCGTCCTGAATGGAGATAAACCGTGATGTCGCGTGAGCCGAGGAGCCCTGGGTGCCCTCTCGCTATTACTGTGCAGCTCCTACCTGAACCGCTCTACCAACCCTACGGGTGTTTCGAGTGCCGAACAAGGTCGAGAAGGTTACGTTCGTAGGTTTCGGAATCCCGCATCGTGAGACGCCGTAGCTGGACCTGCGCCGTAGAACGTGGTTGTCTAGTAGCGATGTGCGTCGAGTCGCGTGCGCACATCGCAATCCATGCTAGATGGGGCAGTAGTCAGCCCATCGGTCGCAAGATCAGAACGTCTGGGTGGTGACAAATGGCGGCACAAGAACGCGCCGAGCACGACGATTACAGCGACGTCCTCCCGATACTGCGTGAGATCCGCAGTGAACGCGATGACGATTTACGTGCGAAAAAACGCGACGAAGTGATCGAGCGGTGTCTACCGCTCGCCGATCATGTCGCACGACGGTTCTCCGATCGTGGTGAACCGGTCGACGATCTCCGCCAGGTGGCGCGGATCGGTCTCATGCACGCAGTCGACAGATTCGATGTCGAGCGTGGCAACAATTTCCTCGCCTTTGCCGTTCCGACGGTGATGGGTGAGGTCAAGAGGTATTTCCGTGACAGCACGTGGTCGATCAGAGTGCCACGCCGTGCGCAGGAGGCCTCACTCAACATCGCGAAGGCCAGCGAGGAGCTCTTGCAATCCCTCGGTAGGTCACCGCGGCCGAGTGAGATCGCCGAGCACCTCGGACTACCGGTCAGCGAGGTCATCGAAGGGATGGTCGCGCGGTCGGCGTACACAGCGAGTTCCATAGATGCCGAGGCGGGTTCGTCCACCGACGGCTGGACGCTCGCCGACACTCTGGGTGACGAGGACGAGCGACTCGACATGATCGAGGAGTTCGTGACCCTCCAGCCGGCGCTCAAGCGGCTCACCGAACGCGAACGGACGATCCTCACCCTGCGGTTCTTCCGTTCGATGTCCCAGAGTGAGATCGCCCGGCACGTCGGGATCTCACAGATGCATGTGTCGAGGCTTCTCACCCGGATTCTCGACACGCTGCGTGAAGAGGTTGCCGACGACGAGTACGAGGAGCCCCTGCTCAAGCACGCGTAACCACTGCGGTCCACCAACTGCGGTCACACGCTCGGGTACCGAGGGCCCGCGCCGGAGGCATCGGCGCGGGCCCTCGGTCTCGGTCAGGGCTTCAGGATGACCTTGACCATCCCGTCGGCCTTGCGCTGGAACTTGGCGTAGGCGTCGGGTGCCTCGCCGAGCGGGAGCTCATGCGTCGCGAAGGTGTCGACACCGAGCGGGTCCTCATCCGTCAGCAGCGGAAGGATGTCGTCGACCCACCGCTTCACGTTGGCCTGTCCCATGTGGAGCCGGATCTGCTTGTCGAACATCGTCAGCATCGGCAACGGGTCGGCGGCACCGCCGTACACGCCGGACAAGGAGATCGTCCCGCTGCGCTTGACGATGTCGATGGCGGAATAGAGCGCGCCCAGCCGGTCGAGACCCGCCTCCGACATCGCCTTACGCGCGATCGCGTCGGGGAGCAGACCAACGACGGTCTGCATGGCCTTGTTCAGTGGTGAACCGTGGGCTTCCATGCCGACGGCGTCGATGACCGAGTCCGTGCCCAGTCCACCGGTGAGGTCGCGAATCGCCTCGCCGACATCGTCCACGTCGTCCATGTTGACCGTCTCGATGCCGCGCGCCTGTGCACGCGCGATGCGCTCGGGCACGCGATCTACGCCGATCACCCGCGCGCCCTTGTGGGCGGCGATACGTGCGGCCATGTCACCGATGGGTCCGAGTCCGAGGACGGTCACCGTTCCGCCGCTGGGGATTTCGGCGTACTCGACGGCTTGCCATGCCGTCGGGAGAACGTCCGACAGGTACACATAGCGGGAATCCGGGTTCTCCACCGGCACCTTGATGTGGGTGAACTGTGCCTGCGGCACACGGAGATACTCCGCCTGCCCGCCCGGCACCGAGCCATAGAGCTGCGAGTAGCCGAAGAGTGCCGCCCCCGTGCCCTGGTCGGTGACGCGGGTGGTCGAACACTGCGTCATGAATCCGTCATTACAGAACTGGCATGAGCCGCAGGAGATCTGGAACGGGATGACGACGCGATCCCCGACCCGTAGATCCCCGGTGTCGGAACCGACCTCCTCGACGATCCCCATCGGCTCGTGGCCGAGGATGTCCCCCGCGTTCATGAACGGACCGAGCACCTCGTAGAGGTGCAGATCGGAACCGCAGATGTTGGTCGAGGTGACCTTGATGATGGCGTCCGTCGGTTCGATGATCTTCGGATCGGGCACAGTCTCCACCGATACGTTTCGCTTGCCCTGCCAGGTCACTGCGCGCATGCTTTCAGGCCTTTCCGTGGTCGTTGTGGTCTTCGCGGCGTTCTACCCGCGCCCGTTCGTGCTTGCCGTCGTGGTCGACGGGAAAACCGTGGTACCGCTCTTCGTAGCGCTCGGCCTCCTCGGCCGTGGTCTCGGGCTGGATCGGATCCTGGTGGGCTCGTTCGCCGTCGCGACCTGCCCGCCGCCGCAGGAGAACTCGGCTGCCCATGAGGAGGCCGACCGCGAGGAGACCGGCGATGACGGCGCCGATGGCGAGCCAGACGGTCGCGTCCCGGTCGCCGGCACCGGCCGCGATCGCCATACCGCCGAGCACCAGCATCAGTCCGAGACAGAAGATTCCGAGAAGACCGATGGCGTTGAGTCCGCGCGACTTCCGGGCCGGTCGTCGGGCGATGGCTTCGCGCGAGGCGACCTCCCGTTCAGGTGTGAGATCTGGCATAGCTGTCCCTTCGCCAGGTGGTGGTGAACTCCGATGTGACTGTGTCCGTCGGGTACCGCAGGCGCCTCGCGCTGAAACGTCGCCGTTGCGGCCGTCGGCCGTTGTCCCAGATGAGGGCGGGTGGACGTCGCGTTCTGGGGTCGGCGGGTGCAGTCGATTCAGTTGACGCCTCTGCTAACGTCGGAAGACGTGTTTCGGGGAGCACGATCAGCATGTCGGCTGAACAACCACGGTTTGGACGAGACCATCGCGGGGCATTCATGAGCAGACCGATGAAGATCCACTCATATCGACGTGCGAAGAAGACTCACTTGATGACCGACTCCGACGCCACTTCCCAGCTATCGATCGAAGGCAGTCTGCCAACGGTGCTGCGGGTCCCGGCGGCCACTGATCGACTTGCGCTGGTGCGCGCGCTGGTCGAGACGGCTCTGTACATCGACGACTGGTCGCTCGACGACGTGATCGACGCGAAGGTCGCGGTGGACGAGATCTGCTCACAGATAATCTCCGCAGCAGCCGAGAGCTCCTCGATGGAGGTCACTCTGCACCTCGCTTCCAACGGCGTGGTCGGGGAGGTCCGGGGTCAGCTCGTGGATGGCGTCGAGCTGGACGAGTCGACGTTCGGATGGCGAGTCGTCCAGACCGTCACCGACACCCACGCGATCAGTTACGCGGAATCGTCGCCCGCCGAGGCGACTCGCGACGTGACCATCAGGTTCTCGAAGGTCCGGAAGTAAGTCCGGCCAATCATCTGCTCAACCGTTCGACCGTAGTCCGGCGCCAGTCGTCGACGGTCTCGTCGTAGGTGATGAGGTCCTGTCGCGCGAAGGCGTTCAACCATCCCTCCATGGGCCATCGGTCCCACCGCCGGTGGAACACTCGCGCATTGCGGAGGATGTCCTCGAGGTGCTCGACGGGCGGGTCCGACACCGCATGGTGCTGGTGGTACGCGTGGGCGGCGCCGACCCAGGCGATGCGAAAGCCGTTGCGTGCGGCGCACATCGCGAAGTCGGTGTCCTCTCCTCCGTAGCCTCGGTAACCGATGTGGAACCCGCCGATCCTGAGCCAGTCGATCGAGCGGACGGCGAAGGACAGCGACCAGAACAGTGTCATCTCGGAGGACAGTTGAGTCTGGCACGGCCCAGGCACCGGACGCGCGGGATGTGGGTCGGTGAAGTGGTGGAGCTCTCGTGCGTCGAACACCTCCTGGTCGCGTGGCAGGTAGGTCACGGGCCCGCAATAGAGGAGACGCAGTTCTGGTGTCGCAGCGCATGAGCGGAGATAACGCTGCACCAGGTCCGGCCCGGGGATGCAGTCGACGTCCAGAAACACCAGCAGGGTTGCCCCGGCGTGGATGGCGGCCTGCGCGCCGGTGTTGCGAGCATCGGCGAGCGGCAACGTGCCGGACTCCTCTTTCTCGACGTGGACGACCCGCGTCGGATGCGCCGCGGGAGCCGAATCGGCGACGACCCCATCGATGTCGGGGTCATCGATGGCGACGACGATGTGGACGTCGGGTCGCGCGGTCGAGTGCTCGAACGCCTCGAGTTGCCGGCGCAGATGCAGGTGGCGTCCCGACACGATGGTGATCACCGCGACGGTCTCCTCTGCACTTCCGGTCGTCATCTCGCCACCGCTTCGATGGCGCGGGCCGCCCGTTCGGCGGCGCCGGCGGTCTGCCACCGGGACCACGCCGGTTCGGAATCACCGACCGAATCCACGATCGATCGCCAACGGTCGATGTCGGGCCACGTCGAGGCGACCAGAGCGAGCTCGGAACGCGCGAGAGTGTTCGCGGTGGCGCGCTGCTCGGCGAACGGACGGTCCTCCGGCATGACGACAGCGGGACGTCCAGCCGCGGCGGCATCCGCCACACTCCCCTGCCCAGCGCCGATGACGGTGAGGCGGGCACTGCACAGGAACGGCCACGGGTCGTCGACCCAGGTTCGGAAGGCCGGGCCGAGGCCCACCACCTTGAGATCGGGGAATGCGTCGGCCAGGCCGATCGCCGGATGCGCTGCCCCGGCGTTGCCGCCGGCCCCGCCGAGAACGAGGATGTCGGCGGCGAAGGTCGGGTGGGCGACCTGTGGCCGGCCGTCGAAGCGGGAGATGCCGCCGGTGAAGACCGTCTTGGACAGGTGCTCGACGAGCCAGTCCGGCTGGTACAGGTCGCCGGGCCAGGGAGCGATGATGGCGTCGGCGGCGCGGTAGGCGAGTTGGTGGGGAAGATCGTCGCGCACGCCCGGCATCGCCATGACCACGACCGGTACGCCGAGCAGCCGGAGGAACAGAGTGACCTCCACCGACACGTCGACGACCATCGCGGCCGGCCGCCGCGTCGCGACGAAATCCGCCAGTTGGGCCATCCGGTTGCGCAACCCGGCGTCGTGCCGAGGCGCCCAATGCAGCAGACCGCCGGCGTCGATGTCGGAGGGAGCGGGATCGGCGTCGTCGCGGTCCAGGACGACGACCTCGTCGAAGGCCGGATCGGTCAGTTCGGCGCTCGTGAGTGCGACGATGTCGGTCTGTAAGCGCGCGGCGATGGCGGCGGCCCGCGAACAGTGTCCGCGACCCTGATGGTGGACGTAATAGCCGATCATGCCGAGAACGCCCCGGCAAGTCGGCGGGAGCCTCGGCGCTCTCGCTCGGCCACGAGTTCGGTGTAGATGTCGGTGTACCGGTCGATCATCGCGATGTCGGAACAATGCTGCTCGGCGCGCCGGCGCACCTCCCGTCGGTCGATCGTGAATGCCTTCTCGGCGGCCTCCGCGAGCGCGACGACATCATCGCCCGGGACCAGCATGCCGGCGGTGTCACCGACGATCTCCGGGATGCCGCCGCGAGCGAATCCCGCCACTGGTGTTCCGCAGGCGAGGGATTCGGCGACGACGAGTCCGTAGGGCTCGTCCCACACCGGTGTGACGAGCGCAGCGCCGCACGACCCGACCAGCCGGGCCAGTTCGTGCTGGTGTAGATGACCTTCGTAGCTGACCTGGTCGCCGAGGGCCGGCGCGACGTGATCACGGAAGTAGGTCTTGTCGCTGATCGGTCCGGCGAGCCGGAGCCGACGACCGGCGATTCGGGCGGCCTCGATCGCGAGGTGGGCGCCCTTCTCCGGCACGAGTCGGCCGAACCACACCAGGTCGTCACCGCCGGTGCCGATCGGCCAGTGATTCAGCTGAACACCGTTGTGTACCACCGGTATCGAACCGAGAACATGCGACCACGCGTGGGCGGTGTGCCGGCTCACCGCGACGCACCTGGTATCCGGTGCCAGCGCCAGTGCCGATTCGAGCCACGGCGTGGGCGGGGTGTGCAAGGTGGTGACCATCGGAGTGTCGACGGCTGGACCCATCGCGACCGGCAGGTAGTGCAGGCTGTGGTTGTGGATGACGTCGAAGTCATCCGGGTTCCGGGTGAACGAGAGCATCAGCGACAGATAGGCGTGATGATCGTGCAGCACCTCGATCGGCGGCATCGACACATCCGACCGAGCCGCCGCCGACGGCTCGAACAGGTCGCCACGTAATCGGTCCGACTCGACCGGCAGGTCGCTGCCGGCTCCCGCGAACAGCGTGACCTCGTGACCGGCAAGGGTCAGCGCCCGCGTCAGATGCCAGACGTGGGCTTCGAGGCCGCCGGCGAAGGGCTGTGCGATCGGGTACCGGCTGGACGCGACAACGGCGATTCGGAGCGACTCACTCATGCAGCACCCGGGTGTAGAGGCCCGCGTGGGCTTCGGCGAGTGACAGCCGCTGTGCGCGACGATCGCGCCACATCGCCGGTGCCGGACGAGCGGAATATGCCTGCGCCAGTGCGGCAACCAGCGACTCCGGATCGAAATGGTCCTCGGTGAAGTCGTAGGTGAAGCACTCCTGCTGTTCGTGGTAGAAGCCGCAGCTGGGCGCGATCACCGCGGTGCCCAGGTCGTGGCAGGCCTCCAGCCACCCCGAGTGGGTACCGAACCGGTAGGGCAGGACCGAGACCGAGAGTTTGCCGAGGTAGTCCCACAGCTGATCGTCCGTGTAGTACTCGTGCACCCGCACGCGGGCATACGGGTGGCGCGACAGCGCGAGTGCGGCGGTGCCGAAGTCCGGGTTGTACCAGTGGTTCCCGGGGACGAAGACCTCGTCGTGGAGGTTGATCTGAATCGTCATGTCCGGATAGTCGGAGGCGGCGTCCAGCAGGGTCATGATGACGGGGAGCGGGTCCATGTTGGCGCGCACACTCTTGGCGTGCACGCCGACGATGAACTCGTCGGTCGGTGCCTCGCGGGGGGCGAACCGGGCGGGCGGCACCACATGGGGGTGCGGGAGTACCGCCGCGGACCGACCCCAACGCTGCGAGATCTGTTGGGCCGCACCCGGGGTCAGCGTGATGACCTCGTCCGCGGCCGGGACGAGGAGGTCGAGGACCTCCTCGTGGGCGCCGGGCTCCGGGTGGTGAGGGTTGCGGAGGTCGTGCAGCGTGTAGACGAGCGGCTTGTCGTGACGGTCGAGTTCACCGAGGACGTCGGCCATCACCGACGGTTCGACGGCGTCGAAGCCGAAGTGGATGTGGAACACGTCGAACTCGTTGTGGTGCTCGGCAATCCACCGCGGGTCGAGCATCAACGGCGGCCACCATCCGCCGGGCACCTTGGCGCCGTCAGCAGGCACCGGGTCGGGCAGCCGGGTCACCGACACGGCACCGGTGTCCAGGAGGCTGACCGACCCGTTCACCGGCGAGAGATGCCGGACGTAGACATGCGACTGCGGGACGGAAGCGACGCGGATGTGCGCGGTGCTCGACCGCGTCGTCCGTGAGCTGTGCACCTTCTCGAGGGTTGCCGCACCGCCGAGCTGCCCGATAACACGTCCGTCCACTGTTCCATCCGTTCACTTCGAGACATGAACGGCTGTTGGCTCAACCGGGTCCGCAGGATTGCGGCGTCTTCACCGCAGAATTGCCGAGAGCGGCAGTTGGCTTGCGGATACCCCGGTACGACGATTGTGAAACCCGACGACGATGCGTGTCGGGAAGGTCTCAGTTCTCGTTCTGGTGAGCGTTCAGGAGGAGGTGGTCGAAGGACTGTCGCACCGGGTCGGGAAGCACGACGTACCTGTGGACGCCCGAGACGATGTTCTTGGCCAGCTCGTTGACCTTGACGTTGGCGGTCTGCGAACGCCAGCGCATCACCTCGAACGCGCGCTCGGGACTGACCCCATACGCCATCGAGATCATGCCCTTGGCCTGTTCGATCACGCCCTGGTTCTCGCGGAAGCGGGCGACGTGCTCGTCGACCTGGAACTTGACGGTTTGCTCGTCGTACCCGGTCAGATCGAGGTAGAAGCCCTCGGCTCCGATGGGTACGCCGTGCTCGTCGATGATCTGCTGCGAGACCACCGCGACGTGATGGACCGTGCCGGAGGTATCGATGATGCGATGACGGCTGGAGAACGGCGTGCGTCGGCTCAGCATCGTCGCGACCATCTCGTCGAAGGCGTGGCGGTCGTCGGGATGCTTGTGACCGGCCAGCAGCTCGGTGGTCGGGGTGACCTCACCTGGCTGGTAACCGTGCATCTCGGCCACCTCGTCGGACCACCACCACTCCTCGGTGTCGAAGAGGAACCGGAAGCTGCCGACGTGACGAATCCGAGAATCATCGGCAGGAATGTTGTTGGTCTTTGGCACGGTCACCCCTAGAGCTAAGAAGGCACGCAAAAACGACAGCGCCGGCGGTCTCGGGCGAGATATGAGCTTACCCGGGTTTCATCAGCGGCAAGAATTGGCCCGACCCGTGTCGCGGACCGATCGGAGACATGGACGAACAAGCAGGTCAACGCTCTTGTTTTGGTCGTTCGGTGCTCGGGTAGGCACGGTGCCGTGGCGAACGTACCTGTCGCCGACGAGATCGTTTCCCGAGAAGATTGAGGAGGTCGTGGTGAGCACCGACAGTGAGAGCACCGACGCGACTGCGGCGACGGAGGGAGTCAACCCCGATCTGACCTCGACGGTGGGTGCCGAGGACCTCGACGAGGACCATCTCGCCCGCGATCCGCTCGAGGACGGGATGGACCCGCCGGAGGACTAGTCGGCCAGTGACCGTACCGGGACGACGGCCCGCGAGCAGCGTGAGGGAGAGACGCTCGACGAGAAACTCGATCAGGAGATCCCCGACGAGAATCCCTGAACGCGGTAGCAGGTTTTCGATTGCGGCACAGCGGGCAACCGACGACGATGACCGATCAGGGCAACTCCCCACACGAAGCGAAAACGATTCCCTACCCGGGCGAGACCGGGGACATGCCGGACCGTCCGCGCGACGAGATGCGCGAGTACCGCGGCCGCGACCTGCTGGCCGGCAAGAAGGCGCTGATCACCGGCGGCGACTCGGGTATCGGCCGGGCCACCGCGATCGCCTTCGCCAAGGAAGGGGCCGACGTCGCGATCGCGTACCTCGACGAGGACGAGGACGCGCGCCACACCGTCGCGCTGATCGAGGCCGAGGGTCGCAAGGCGCGCGCCTACCGCGGCGACCTGGGTGACCCGGCCCACTGCGCCGACGTCGTCGAACGCACCGTCGCCGAGCTCGGCGGGCTGAACATCCTGGTGAACAACGTCGCCTACCAGGAGGTCGTCGACGACTTCCTCGAGGTGGACCCCGAACAGTGGTACCGGACGTTCGACGTGAACATCCACAGTTTCTTCCACACCACCCGCGCCGCCGTGCCCCACCTCACCGGTGGTGGCGCGATCATCAACACCTCGTCGATCAACGGATTGCGCGGCAACGACAGTCTCATCGACTACTCGGCGACCAAGGGCGCGGTCCTGGCGTTGACCTATTCGCTCGCACAGTCGTTGCTGGAGAGGAAGATCCGCGTCAACTGCGTCGCGCCCGGACCGGTGTGGACCCCGCTGATCCCGGCGACGATGCCGGCCGAGGCCGTGAAGGACTTCGGGACGCAGGCGCCGATGGGCCGAGCCGCCCAACCCGATGAGATCGCGCCGTCCTATGTGTTCTTCGCGGCCGAGCAGCTGTCGTCCTACTACACCGGCGAGGTGCTCGCCCCGATCGGTGGTGAGACGTTGCCGGGCTGACCGGTGCTCGCCCGCCGGTAGCGCAGTGACCGCGTGCTGCCAGGAACGTCAGGATGACGAACTGAGACGCAACGGTCGAACCATCTCACATCGGTCACCGCTGGCCGATACGCTGTGGCGCATGCATTGCGTTGTCGTGGGTGGGGGACTCGCCGGTCTGGCGTCGGCGGTGTGGCTCGCGGAGGCCGGGCAGCGGGTCACGCTCCTGGAGCGGCGCGGTTCGCTCGGTGGCCGCACCATCTCGATGCCGCTGGCCGCGGTGGACGACGTCCCCGACAACGGGCAACACGTCTTCGCCAGCGGATACGAACACCTCATGCGGTACCTCGAGAGCGTCGGGACCCGCGAACACGTCGAGTTCCCGGGACACATGACGTTCCGGATGCCCGGCGGCGCCACCCGCAAGTCGGCGTTCGGCGGCGTGACCGGACTGCGTGCCGCGATCGGCGACCTCCCCGGGGTGACCGGTGTGGACCGCGTGCGGACCGCGATCGCCCAGGCACGGCTGATCCGGCACGCGTTCCGCCAGCCCGAGTGGCTCGACGAGGTGACCGCCGACGAGTGGTTCCGCCGCATCGGCATGCCACAGTCGGCACGCGACGCACTGTGGGATGGCATCGTCATCGGCCTGACCGGCGACAAGACCGAGATCTCGTCGGCGAAGGTGCCCGCCGATCTGCTCGTCACAGGTGCGCGGCGCGCTCTCGCGACCCGCACCCCGGTCTCCATCGGATTCCCGACCGTCGACCTCGACACCCTGTTCATCGCGGGCGCGGAGAAACGCTTCGCCGACGCCGGCGTCGACGTCCGGCATCGCGCCGTGGTCTCGACGATCGACGTTGCTGACGGCACCGTCACCGGGGTGACACTCGCCGACGGGGAGAAGGTCGCGGCGGATGCGGTCATCTGCGCGGTACCCGTGTGGAGCGTCAAGGGGCTGCTCGACCAGGTCCCGGGACACGAACGGATCTACGAGGCCGTCGACAACCTCACGCCCGTCCCGATCGTGAGCGTCAACCTCTACCTCGACCGGTCGATCGGGATGACCGACTGGGGTGAGATCCTCCACGGCGGTGAGGGAGTGCTGGAACAGGTCTGGGACCGTCAGCGCATGCACGGACGGGAACCGAAGGACAACTGGTTCTACTCGACGACGGTGTCGGCGTCGTATGACCTGATCGGCAAGACCAACGCCGAGATCACCGACATCCAGATGGACATGCTGCGCAGGTACTACCCGCAGGCCGCGGACGCGCAGGTCATCCACAGTCACGTGGTCCGGATGCCGAAATCGACGTTCGCCCAGCGTCCCGGTACCGCGGGAATCCGGCCGGACCAGCGCACCACCGTCGACGGTCTGGCCCTCGCCGGCGACTGGACCAGGACAGACTGGACCACCACGATGGAGGGCGCCTGCCAGAGCGCGGCGCGGGCCGTCGACGTGATCCTGGAGTACGCCGATTCCCGACGCTGAGTAAGTTCGTTCCATGCCGACGACTTCGTCTGACTTCTACCTCGGCGGACCCGAGGTCATGCTGCGGATCAGGGGACTCTCGATGTCCGCCGAACGCGGTGAGGCCCGCATCGAGACCGGGCCGTGGCTCGCCGATCCCGCCGCCGGCGTCACCCGGGCGGCGCTGGCCGTCGTCTGTGACGACGTGACGGGATATGTCGTGGACGCGGGTAGCCCCGAGGGACGCTGGCCGGTGTCCCTCGGGATCCGGATGGACTTCGTCGCCGACCCGCCGCTCGACGGGACGGTCCTCGACGTCACCGGCGAACTCGTCGCCCGCGACGAGCGGGGCGCGATGACCACCGGAAGGATCTCGGATCCCTCCGGTCGCACGATCGCGACGATCGTCCAGCGGTCCCACCTCATCGACGCCCCGACCTCACCGGGTGCACATGCGACTGCCGACGTGCTCGACGCGCCGGCCAGCCCGGTTCGCGACCAGCTCGGCCTGGTCCCCACCGCGCCCGGCGTTCTGACCATGCCCCCGACCTTCCTCTCGGCCAACGGGATGGGCAGCGTGCACGGCGGAATCCTGATCTGCGCCTCCGAACTCGCGGCGATGTCGTCGGTCGAGGCGGACGGGCAGTTGCGCACCACCAGCATCGACATCAGCTATGTCCGCCCGTGCAACGCCGCCGACACCACGACCTTCACGTCGGAGACCCTGCACCGTGGCCGAAGCCTGTCCGTGGTGCGCGTCATATCGGCGAATTCGTCGGGCAAACCGTCGTCGATCGCAACCGTGGTCCTGCAACACATCTGAGATCGCGACGATGCACGGCCTTCGCAACCGGCATACCAGCATGGTTGCGGGGGGCCGCATTTCCCTGGCAGGCTGCACACATACGGCCCTGTCAGGTGCGTGCAGATCATCGCGTGCCTCGTGCGGCCGTATCTTTCGCGGTCCGTTCCCGTGAGACGGATTCGCGCACAACACAATCACCTTGCCTGCCGCCGGAATGCCCTGTCCCGAGCGGCCTGCCGGATGAGGGAAAGGATCGAATCGATCGTGGTAACTCAAACAGCAAGCCAGAACATCGATATCCGCAATGCCCGAACCGAGAGCCTGACCCGAGGCGTCGACGTGTACCGGACCCGTCTCGCCCACCGCAGCCAGATCGAACCGCGACCCCACAACACCGTGTGGGGCAGCATGGGGAACCCGGGGCCGCTGTCGGCGCCCGAGCTGCGCCACTATGCCGACCGCGGGTACCACACCGAGAACAAGGTCCTGTCGGCCGCCGACATCGACGCGTGTCTCCGTGAGGTGTCCGACATCACCGACCGACTCGGGGAGGACGACCGGGTCATCCGTGAGTCCTCGAACGGCGACGTGCGTTCGCTGTTCGCGGTGCACCGCCTCAGCGACATCATCGCCGAGATCTGCGACCGCGACTCGATCCGCGGTGTCGCCGAACAGATCCTGGACGACGAGGTCACAATCCACCAGAGCCGGATCAACCTGAAGCCGGGCTTCGCCGGTGGACCGTTCTACTGGCACTCCGACTTCGAGACCTGGCACGCCGAGGACGGGATGCCCGCACCGCGAGCACTCAGCGTGTCGCTGGCACTCACCCCGAACCTGTCCACCAACGGGCCGCTGATGATCATCCCCGGCTCGCACCGTCGGTTCGTCAGCTGCGTCGGCGCGACACCCGATGGCTACCACCGGGAATCGCTGACCTCGTACCGTCCGCCCTTCGGCACGCCGGACGAGGAGGATGTCGCGACCCTCGCCGACGAACTCGGGATCGACACGATCACCGGCCCCGCGGGTTCGGCGCTCTACTTCGACTCCAACTGCCTGCACGCTTCGGCCGGCAACATCACCCCGTACCCGCGGAGCAACCTCTTCGTCGTGTTCAACGCGAAGTCGAATGCCCTACAGGAACCGTTCGACGGTACGGCACCTCGTCCGGATCACCTGGCGCACAGGTGACCTGAACAGAGTGCGGGATCAGTGCCGGAAGGCGGCACTGATCCCGCACTCTGTTGGGGAGTCAGAAGCCTGTCGAGGATCCCAACTCCGGGGCGGGGCCGGTGAAGTAGTGCTCACCGTCGAACCGGGCCGGGAGACCGCCCGCGAGGTATCTGCCGATACCCGGCTGGTCCAGTTCCGTGAACAGCGGATTCTTCTGTAGAACGCCGGATTCCACCACCTCGTCGAAGGTGCGGTAGCGCTCCGACAGCACCGAACTCTTCGCCAGGGCGGCCTCCACCTCGGCGGTGGAGTGGCGGGCGAACCACGCGGCGAACAGCGGGGTGAGGATTCCGCGGTGGGTGTAGCGGTCTGCTTCCGCGGTGAAGTCCGCACCGAGCGCCTTCTCGACCGCTGCCACCGCATCCCCGGTCTCGGTCATCGCGACCAGGTCCCGGAAGTGGCGCGGGGTGAGGGCGACGAGCATGAAGCGGCCACCGTCGGAGGCGACGAAATCCGTTCCGTACGTGCCGTAGACGTCGTTGCCGGTCGCGGGCCGGCTACCGCCGCCGAGTTGCGGCTCGGTGAGGTAACCGAGCGTTCCCGCGATCGCCAGGGCGGTGTCCTCCAGCGGCAACGTGATCTGAGCGCCGGCACCGGTCTGGTCGCGGCGTCGTACCGCCGCGGTGATCGCGAGGGCGGCGTACAGACCACAGGCCACGTCCCACGCGGGCAGGGCGTGGTTGACCACACCGGCGTAGTCGGTTGGGCCGGTGATCGCCGGGAAACCCAGTGCCGCATTGACGGTGTAGTCGACACCGGGTGTCCCGTCCGTGCGTCCGAGCAGTTCTAGGGTGATGACGTCGGAGCGCTTCGCGGACAGGGTCTCGTGACTCATCCATGCACGACCGCCGGCGTTGGTGACGAGGATGCCGCCACCGGGCCCGCTCTCGGTGACGAGATCCTGGATCAGCTTCTGGCCCTCGGGTTCCCGGAAGTTCGCGGTCACCGACTTCTTGCCGCGGTTGAGGCCGGTCCAGTAGATGGAGTTGCCGTCGGCGGTGACCGGCCACCGGTTGGTGTCGGCGGCGCCGCCGAGGGGGTCGACGCGGATCACCTCGGCGCCGAGCTGGGACAGCGTCAGACCGCACAACGGTGACGCGACGAAGCTCGACACCTCCACGATGCGCAGGCCCTCCAGCGGGCGGGGTGTGGTGCTCATGCGAAAGATCCTCCGAGAAAGGGTGTTCGGGTCAGGCCATCAGGACGTGGTAGCGCCAGTCGAGGACGTCGCGGTCCTCCCCTGCTTGGTCGTCACGGTCGCCGTGGGCGACGACCTTCGATCGGAGGCGCAGGATTCCACCCCCGCCGTCGAGCGGGGTGGCGTCCTCGACGTGGATCTCCGAGCTGAGCGTGTCGCCCTCGCGGACGGGCCCGGTGTGGTCGCACGAGTCCCACGCCACCACGGTGACGAGGTTCGGCAGGGCCCGATTTGCTTGCGACAGAGCGAGTCCAATGGTGTGTCCGCCGTAGACGAGCCGTCCGCCGGCCGCCTTGCCGGCCACTCGCTCGTCGTGGTGGGTGGCGGCGATGTTCAGCGACAGACGCGCGAGTTCCGGTGCGCTGGAGACCACGTCGGCGCTCGAGCGGTAGACGCGTCCGGCCAGCTCGGGGGAGAAATGTTGCCCGCGGACCGATGACCGGTAGGTGGTCAGGTCCCAGTCGGGCAGTGCCGGTTCGGCATCCGCGCCGGGGCCGATGGCGCTCAGGTCGTCGGCGTGCACGGTGCGTCCCGGGTCGGGGGCCGGGGACAGCGGCAGCATCGCGCAGCGGTAGAAGTCGAGAACCGTGGCGCCGTTCTGGTCGGTGGTGACCATGTGCAGGGCGGCCAGACCGGTCGGGGCGCGACCGGGCTTGGACTTGTTCTCCCGCAGCCCGACCACCTCGGTCACGGTGGTGAGGGTGTCGCCGATCTTCGGATAGCTGAGGAAACGCAGCCCACGGTAGAAGAGGTTGGCCTTCACGTGGTGGGTGGCCAGTGTCGACTGTCCGATCGCGACGTCGGTCACCAGGCCGGGATGAGCGAGCGTGCCCTCGCCCAGCACGCGGCCCGCCAGATGTGCATCCAGGGACAGGCGTAGCCGGTCACCCAGGATCGTCTGATGCGACGCGGCGAGCCCGGAGGTCAGCGTCAGCGACGGTGCGTCGTCGAACACCTGCCCGTGGGTCAGTTCGTCGAAGTACGGCCCGCCGACCGCGATCGGCTCACTCATCGACCGCTCCCTTCGCGAGGACTCGGCGCGCGGAGACGGCGAGGGCCTCGTCGAGCATCCGGCCGTCGAGCTCGGCGGCACCGGCGCCTGCGGCGGCTGCTTTCTCCAGTGCCTCGAGTACGCGTCGCGCGTCCTCGATGGCATCCGCGTCCGGAGTGAATATCTGGATCGCACTTGCCAATTGGGCCGGGTGGATCACCCAGGTGCCGTCGAAGCCGAGGTCGCGGACCCAGCGCTTGGCGTCACGGAACGCGTCGTCGTCGGCGATGGTGAGGTGGGGGCCGTCGATCACGTCCACCCCGGCGGCGCGTGCGGCGAGCAGGACCGAGTCCTGTACGACGTGCCAGGTCCGCATCGGCAGTCCTGACGCCCGGCCGAGCGACGCGCCGAGATCGGCATAACCGATCAGAACGGCGTCGAGACGGTCGGTGGCCGCGCAGATCGTTCCGGCGTCGCGAATCCCACGAGGGGTCTCGAGCAGTGCCTGGAGACGAACGGCGGAATCGCCGAGCTGCTTGTCGGCCTCCTGGAGATCACCGGGGGTGTCGGCCTTGGGGAGCACCACCGACGTCAGGTTCGGCATCTGGGCGCAGGCGGCCAGATCGTCCGATGCCCACGGGGTGTCGATGGCGTTGATGCGCAGGGAGACAGCGCGATCAGCCCCGAACTCGGCGACGAGTTCGGCGGCGGCGGTGCGCGCCGAGTCCTTGTTGGCCGGGGTGACCGCGTCCTCGAGGTCGAGGACCACCTCGTCGGCGATGGAGGCCAGCGCCTTGCGTGCCTTGCGGTCGTCGGAGGCCGGCGCCACCAGGACGCCTCGTCTTCTCTGCACCATTGCTCCCAGTGATCGTGTCAACCCGGATGTCGGGTTCAAATGTGCGGCCAAAGTCGTGCCTTCACGGTTCTATCAGACCTCGATGTCCGATGGGAAGGTTGACATAGGTACGGCCTATCGACAAAATGGCCGTACAAATCAGCCCTCCTCGAAGAACACAGGTGAGCCCCTTCATGAGCACGCTGTCAGCGGAAGAATCCTTTCTCGTCGAGACCGTCCGGTCGTTCATCGACCGCGAGGTCAAGCCGACCGTGCAGGAGGTCGAGCACGCCAACGAATATCCCGAGAAGTGGATCGAGCAGATGAAGCAGATCGGCATATACGGTCTGGCCGTGCCCGAGGAGTACGGCGGCTCGCCGGTCTCGATGCCCTGCTACGCGCAGGTCACCCAGGAACTCGCACGCGGCTGGATGAGCCTGGCCGGCGCGATGGGCGGTCACACCGTCGTCGCCAAGCTGCTGACCCTGTTCGGCACCGAGGAGCAGAAGCAGAACTACCTGCCGCGGATGGCCACCGGCGAGATGCGCGCAACCATGGCGCTGACCGAGCCGGGCGGTGGTTCCGACCTGCAGGCGATGTCGACCGTGGCCAAGGAAGACGGCGACGAGCTGGTCATCAGCGGGGCGAAGACCTGGATCAGCAATGCCCGACGCTCCGGGCTGATCGCCCTGCTGTGCAAGACCGACCCGGCCGCACAGCCGCGGCACAGGGGCATCTCGATCGTCCTCGTCGAACACGGTCCCGGACTGACCGTCTCGCGCGACCTGCCCAAGCTCGGTTACAAGGGAGTCGAGAGCTGCGAGCTCTCCTTCGACGGGTACCGCGCACCGAAGTCGGCGATCCTCGGCGCCGTACCCGGCAAGGGCTTCGGCCAGATGATGAAGGGGCTGGAAACCGGCCGCATCCAGGTTGCCTGTCGCGCACTGGGTGTCGCGACCGCAGCACTCGAGGACTCGCTGGCCTATGCGCAGCAGCGCGAGTCCTTCGGGCAGCCCATCTGGAAGCACCAGTCGATCGGCAACTACCTGGCCGACATGGCGACCAAGCTGACCGCGGCCCGGCAGCTCACCTGGCACGCCGCCGAGCAGTACGACCGGGGCGAGCGGTGCGACATGGAAGCCGGCATGGCCAAGCTCTACGCCTCCGAGGTCGCGATGGAGATCGCCCTCAATGCCGTCCGCATCCACGGCGGCTACGGTTACTCCACCGAGTTCGACGTCGAACGGTACTTCCGCGACGCACCGCTGATGATCGTCGGTGAGGGCACCAACGAGATCCAGCGCAACGTGATCGCCGCGCAGCTCGTGGCACGGGGCGGTATCTGACGGCGTCGACTCGTCAGGAGCAGCCGTACTCGAACAGGGGAGTGGGATGAGCGAGGTCGGGCAGTCCGAGCCGGCGTACAAGGTGCTGGCCGCCGAACTGCGATCGCACATCGCCCAAGGCCGCTACAAGGGGGGTGTACGGCTCCCCACCGAGTCCGAACTGTCACAGGAGTACGGCCTGAGCAGGCAGACGGTACGCCGCGCCTTTCTCGAGCTGGTCACCGAGGGCTCGGTGTATCGCGTACCCGGCCGTGGGACCTTCGCGACCGAGAACGCCGGTCAGTACCTGCGGCAACTGGGCTCGATCGACGACCTGATGAACCTCTCGACCGACACCGAGATGCAGGTCCTCGAATCACCCTCGCGCCGAGTCGATCTCGAGGCTGCCGGACGCCTGCGGCTCGACACCGACGTCGTCTACCGGATCGTGTTCCAGCGATTCCACGACGGGGTGCCGTTCGTGGTCACGACCGTGTCATGGCCGGAGTCGGTGGCTCGGCTCGTGATCGGTGCGCCCGAGGTGAAGACAGGTGCGACGAGCGAGCACACGATGATCGGTCTGCTCGAACCGCACCTGCAGTATCCGATCGAGGAATGCGCGCAATCGATCACGGCCACCACCGCCGATGCCGAGACCGCAAGGCGGCTCGGCTGTCCGGTGGGTCACGCCGTGTTGCGCGTCGACCGGCTCTACACCGATTCACGCGGGCGGGCCGTCGAACTCGCGATCAGCTACTTCCTGCCCGAGCACTACACGTACCGCGTGACGCTGCGACGTAGCGGCCTGTGAAGCAGACGCGAAGCGGCCCGGTGATCACGAGGACCACCGGGCCGCTTGGCATCTCGGGGAGGGTCAGTGACGGGCGCGTACCGGTTGCTCCTCGACGATGCCCGATGTTCTTCCCTTGGAGGGGATGAGCAGGGTGATCGCCACGCCGACGAAGGCGGCGGCGGCCGCGATCAGGAAGCACCAGGTGAACGTCGACTCGTCGGGGACCTCGGTGCCGCCCAGCGAGATGGTCGCGCTGGCCAGGATGAGGGCCATGACGGCGGAGGCGACGGTGGTGCCCAGCGAGCGCATCAGGCCGTTCAGTCCGACCGCGGCGCCGGCTTCGGTGGCCGGCACCGAACCCATGATCAGGGTCGGCATGGCGGCGTATCCGACGCCCACGCCGATGGCACAGATGATCGAGGCCAGCATCAGCTTCCACGCCGCGTCCATGAGGAAGAAGGCGAAGAGGTAGCCGCAGCCGAGGATGCCGGCGCCGATGGCGAGGGTGTACTTCGCGCCGATCTTGTTGATCAGCAGGCCCGACAGCGGTGCGAAGAACATCATCATCAGACCGCCGGGCGCCATCCACAGACCCGCAGCCAAAATCGACTGGCCCAGGCCGTAACCGGTCGCCTCGGGCAGCCGCAGCAGCATCGGCAGGATGATCGACTGCGCCATCATGCCGAAACCGATGGCGGCCGCGGCGATGTTCGTCAGCAGCACGGCCGGCCGGGCCGTCGTCCGAAGATCGACCAGGGGCTCCTTCTGGCGGAGCTCGAAGATTCCCCAGACGACGAGGACGGCGATGCCGCCGAGGCCCAGGCCGAGGGTCTTGCCCGAGGTCCAGCCCCAGTCATTGGCCTTCGACACCGCGATCAGGAAGGCCGAGAGGCCGATGGCCAAACCGACGGCACCGGGGATGTCGAGGCGGCCGCCGGCGGAGTTGTTGACCCGCGGGACGAGGAGCAGGACCGCGGCGATGATGAGCACACCGAGGCCGGTCGCGACGTAGAACAGGGCATGCCAGTCCCACGTCTCGACGATCCACGCCGACAGAGGCAGACCGATCGCACCGCCGACGCCGAGCGTCGCACTCATCGCGGCGACGGCCATCGACGTGATGTGAGGCGGGGTGATCTCGCGGATCAAGCTCATGCCCACCGGAATGAAACCCATCGCGAGGCCCTGCACGCCACGACCGATGATCAGCGGAACGAGGGAATCGCCCACTGCGCACAGCAGCGATCCGAGGGTCAGCAGGACGGCGCTGGCGAGTAGGACGCGCTGCTTGCCGAACATGTCGCCGAGGCGACCGGCGATGGGCATGGCGACCGCCGCGGCGAGCAGGGTGGCGGTGATGATCCACGACGCATTGCCGATCGAGGTTCCGAGCAGACGCGGAAGATCCGGCTGGATCGGGATGATCAAGGTCTGCATCAGTGACGCGACGAGTCCGCCGAAGCAGAGCGCCACGACGCTGCCGACGGCGCCGGCGGGGGCCTGTTCGGTTCCCTCCTGGGGTAACTGGCCTTGTGTTTCGCTCATATGCGAGACCTCCTTCGAGGTATGCAGCATACATATGTAACGTACATAGGCAAACCGGACAGTAGATTTGTCCTGGTCGATGCGATGGAGGAGCAATGTCCGAGGACCACGAGCCGTGGCAATCGCCGGTACACCGAGACCTGGTGGCCGAGTTGCTGCGTATGTCCCGGCGCAAGGGGCTGCTCCCGCCGTCGGTCGGGCTGGAGAAGTCCGCCTTCGCCATCCTGTGGGTTCTGTCCGACGGTCGGCCGCGCACGCTTCGCCAGCTGACCGAAGAACTCGAACTCGAGCAGTCGACCGTCAACCGGCAGGTCAATGCCGCGATCAAACACGGTTACCTCGAGCGTTTCGAGGTCGAGGACTCGCTCTCCAAGCTGATCCGTCCCACCGATGCGGGACGCGAGGCCTTCCGCCGGGACGGATTGCTTCGTGCCGAGCGACTCGAGCAGGTCTTCGCCGATCTCGCACCGGGCAGCCCGGAGGCGTTGCTCCACGAGTTGCGGGCGTTCAACGACGCCTATGAACGGACGCAGGACCGGCACGGCGCCGGCCAGCGTGACAGCAAGAGCGATCAGAGATTCAAGAGAGGGATGGTATGACCACTGGAGGCGGCACGTACGCGGTGACCGGGTCGGCGTCGGGGATGGGCGCGGCTGTGGCCGAATCCCTACGCGCGGAAGGGCACACGGTGATCGGCGTCGATCTGCGCGATGCCGACGTCGTCGCCGACCTGTCGACCGCGCACGGTCGGCAGAAGGCCGCCGAGGAGGTCCTCGCCAAGGCCGGCGGCACGCTCGACGGGGCGGTCCTCGCCGCCGGGATGGGGCCGAGCAAGGGGCGTGAGCGGATGATCACCGAGGTCAACGTCCTCGGCGTCACCGATCTGCTGACTGCCTGGCGCCCGGCCCTCGCTGCTGCGGACAAGGCGAAAGTGGTTGTCTTCGGCTCCAATTCGACGACCGTGACACCGCTGGTGCCGCGCGGTGCCATCCGGCGGCTCATCAACGGCGACACCGCCGGGGCGACCCGGCAGATCCTGCGACGCCGCGGCGTCACCGCGCCGGTCGCGTACGCGGCATCGAAGATCGCGGTCACCCAGTGGTCACGCTGGCAGGGCACCAAGCCGGAGTGGGCCGGGGAGGGCATCCGGATCAACGTGATCGCGCCCGGCCCGGTGATGACGCCCCTGCTGCGATCCCAGCTCGACAGCCCGCAGGCCAAGAGCGTGAAGTCCTTTCCGGTTCCGGTGCGCGAGTATGGAACCCCGGAGCAGCTCGCCGCGTGGGTGATGATCATGCTGTCGCCGGCCGCCGACTTCATGGCCGGCGCCGTCATCACCGTCGACGGCGGGACCGAGGCTCTGATGCGCACGCGGGACTGGCCGAAGCCGCTGCCGGTACGCGGGATTCCGAAGCTGGTGTGGAAGATGTACCGCGCACCCAAGGACGGGCAGGTCGCACGGTACTAGACCCGCAGTTGTCCGGGGAGCATCACGTGGTGTCGAGGTGGTGCCGGTCGTCGAGGCGGATCGTGACGGCCGCGACCACGACACCGATCATCACGCCCAGGAGGGTGTCGAACACCCGGGTCGCGCCGATGTCGGCACCCACCGGGTTGCCGATGCTGGTGACCAGCAACGCCATTGCCGTGATGGGAACCGAGGCGAGGGCGTAATTGCGGGTCACGACCATCTCGGCGGCACCCTGGCATACGACGATCACCACGACGAGCGGCCAGTATCCGAGTCCGGCGGCGATGATGATCGCCGCGAGTACCGCGCCACCGACATTGCCGACGAGGCGCTGGATGGCTCGCTGAACCGTGTGTCGATAGTTGACTCCCTGCAGCGCGGCGAGCGCACCGATCGACGCCCAAAGCGGGTGGGTGAGACCGGCCGCGGTGGCGAGCCCACCGGCCAGCAGGGACGCGGTGGTCACCCGGGCGACGTTCACTCCGATCTCCCGGTCGGACAATCCCCGGAGTGATTCGCGCAGAGTGTTCTTCGGCGCGGTTCCGGGCATGGTCACGTCGGTGCGCTCGCGCGGGGGAGTGAGGTTCGGCCGCACCTTGCGCAGTTCCGCTTCGAGGTGGGAGAAGTCCTCGCGCCGAGCGGTCAGGGAGTCGTGAGAACCGCTGTCGAGCACCGACTCCGCGGCGTCGAGGAATGAGATCAATTCGGCGACATGGGCGTCGACGCGTCGTGCCGGGGTCCGGGCGATCACCTCGCGTGCCTGCCCGATCGACGCTCGAGCCGCGGCCACCGAGCCCGGACCGTAGTGCTCGATCCCCGACACGGCGGCGAGTGCCCGGGCGACGGCCACCCGCGACGGGCCGTGCGGATGGGACAGTGCGGGCGCCATGGCCACGACCCAGCCCACGAGCCCGCCGAATGCCGCCGCGAACGTGGCCGTCACGGCGTCGGCTGCGGTGTGGGCAAATCCGGCGGCGCCGGCGGCGGCGAAGATCATGATGGCCGGGCCCGGTCCGGTGATGCGGAACGCCGCGCACAACCAGAAGGCGAGTCCGGCGCCCCCGGAGACGAGCAGGATCTGCGCCCAGATCGACACGCCCAGCACGCCCAGGAGGGCGCCCAGGGTGGTGTAGGCGACTATCAGCGACGCCACCCCGGCGAGCCTGCCCGCCATGCGCGGATACGGCTCGTAACGGAGATAGGCCGACGACAGGGTCCCCAGAGCGGCGAAGCCCGCGACCTCGGTATGGCCGACGAGTCCTCCGACGACGAGCGCGATGGCACCGGCGAGGCCGACGCGGAAGCCGATCGCGAACGTCGGGTCCGCCCGCCGGAACTCGAGCGTCGCGCGCCACGCCGACGGCGACACCGAATGGGCGAGCGCCCTCCTCGAGTGCTGCAGGCGACTGCGGCGGGTGGTGCCGCTGAAGGTGGACGGCATTCGACCACCATAATAGTTCTCAAGTAAAATATCTATAAAACAGTTGGAAATGATCGAGTACGATGTGTCACGTGCCAACTCCTTCCGCTGCATCCGGACCCGGTGACCAAGTCCTCCCGGACGCCGTCGACCGGGCCCGCACGGAGTGGGAGGCCCGGTATCCCGAGGTCGACGGCAGGCCCATCGACGTCATCGGTCGCATCACGCGGATCAGTGCCCTCGCGCTGGCGCGTTTCGAGCGCGAACTCGACCCGCGTGGGGTCACCCGCGTCGAATACGACGTCCTGAGTGCGATCGCGCGCGCCGATCACCCGTTGCGCGCCAGCGAGGTCACCTCGGTCACCGGGATCTCCGGGGCGTCGACGACGAAGAACGTGGAGCGCCTGGTCAAGATGGGTTTGGTCGAACGCGAGCGGCTCGAACGTGACGGGCGGGTGGTCCTGCTGTCACTCACCCCCGAAGGACGGGAGCTGGTGGAAGAGCAGTTCCCGCGTCGTCTCGAGTCGGAACGGCAGATGCTCGACGGCCTCGACGACGAGGAGATCGAAACCCTCATCGAGCTGTTGCGGCGGATCACCCGCAACGTGGAGCGCGGTCCCCGAACTCGGGCAGACCGGACCTGAGCAGTGCCGGTTGCGCGGTCCGGATCGTCGGTTACAGGCCGACGCGCTCGAGCGCCTCGTCGAACTCCTCGGACGCCTCTTTCTCGGTCTTGCCGTCGGCGAGCGCCTGCCGGTACACCGCGAACAGTTCGGTGCTGCGCTCGGTATAGCGTCGGGTCCAGCGTTCGCTGTCCGCTCGCCAGTAGCCGATCACGTCGTAGGAATCACGGCCCCATCGCAGCTCGCTGCGCAGATGCTTACGGACGGAACGTGACTCGGCGGCCTCGCCGGCGAACCAGCAGTACGCGGAGGTGTCAGTTGGTGCCGGAAGGTCGAGTTCGGCGACCGTCTGCGCGAGCCGGCTCGGCGTCCGTCCATTGCCGCCGACCAGCGTGATCGTCTCGACCTCCCGCTCGGGTAGGTAGGCGAGGTCGGTCGGCGCCGGCACCTCGACCACCACCGTCACGCCGACGGTCGACGAGAGTTCCTCGAGAATCCGGGCGAGGGCGGGGAGTCCGGCGAGGTCGGCGGCCAGGACGAGTCGGCTCGTACCGGCCGGTGGCGTGAACCAACTACGCGCGTGCGTCAGAACCACCTCATGACCCGGCTCGGCCCGCTGGGCCCACGTGGTCGCCGGTCCCGCGGCGTGGATGACGAAATCGACGACGACGGTGCCGGCCGTGGGGTCGGCTGCGCGGATCGAGTAGTTGCGCCCGGCCGGCGCGGGGTCGGTGTCGTAGTAGGCCCAGGTCCCGTCCCGGCACTCCATGTCCGGGGTCGAGCGGTGCGACTCGAAGGGGAAGTAGATGCCCACCGCCTCGTCGGCGACGCCGGGCAGTCCCAGGCCGGTCAGGTCATCGACGTCGAACGTCAGGCGGCGCAGGTTGGGCGTCAGGTCGTCGACCCCGCGGACGCGTGCTCTCGAGTAGCCCATGAGGCCACCCTAACCTCGTAATGGAGGGGCACCCGGGGTCTGGCCTCTGTTACTAGGATATGCAACCATCTGTGGAGGCCTGTCGGTGTGGAGAGGAGTTTCGGTCGTGTCGGAACAATCAGTGCTGGTCCCGTCTGTCCTGACGGAGGAGAACGGGTCGGCGCGGTCGCTGATCCTCAACCGTCCGAAGTCGATCAACGCGATCGACCACGAGATGGTCACCGAGATCGCGGAACGCCTCGACGCCTGGTCCGGTGACGACGCCGTCGAGGCCGTCGTTCTCTACGGTGCCGGCGAGCGCGGCCTGTGTGCGGGTGGCGACATCGTCGCGATCCATCGCGACGCCTCCGCTCTCAGCGGGAACCCGGACTCGACCGATGTCGACGCGGAGAACTCGCCGTCGGCGAAGTTCTGGTTCGACGAGTACCGGCTCAACGCCGCGATCTCCCGCTACCCGAAGAGCTACGTCGCGATCATGGACGGCATCGTCATGGGCGGCGGCGTCGGCGTCTCCGCACACGGCAACATCCGCATCGTGACCGACCGCACCCGCCTCGCCATGCCCGAGGTCGGCATCGGATTCGTCCCCGATGTCGGTGGCACACACCTGCTCTCGCGTGTTCCCGACGGGCTCGGCCTCTACGCCGGCCTCACCGCGGCTCACCTCCGCGGCGCCGACGCGCTGGCCATGGGTCTCGCCGACCACTTCGTCCCCTCGGACTCGCTGCCCGCGTTCATCGAGGCCATCGGGACCTCCGGGGTCGACGCGGCGATCGAGCAGTACGCCACCGACGCTCCCGCGTCGGAGCTCGCCGCGCAGCGTGACTGGATCGCCGAAGCCTTTGCTGCCGAAACGATCTCGGAGATCATCGACCGTTGCCGCGCAGTCGGCACCGAGGCGGCGGCCAAGACTGCCGACACCATCGCGGCCAAGAGCCCCACCGCACTCGCGGTCACGCTGCGCTCGCTGCGCGAGGCCGCGGCCGACGCGACCCTGGAGGACACATTGGTGCGCGAATACCGCGTATCCCTCCGGTGCCTCCTGCATCCCGACATGGCCGAGGGCATCCGCGCACAGGTCATCGACAAGGACCGCAACCCGAGTTGGGCAGAATTCTCGGAGGCGGGCGTCGACGCGTTCTTCGCGCCGCTGCCGCACGACCTGACGTTCCCTGCCTGACGTCACTGCCTGACCGACCACCACAACCGGAAGAAGGAATCACGTGACCGAATACCAGACCATCCTCGTCGAACGCCGCGGCCGCGTCGGCATCATCACCCTCAACCGCCCGAAGGCGCTCAACGCCCTCAACTCCGAGCTCATGAACGAAGTCGTCGGCGTCGTGAAGGAACTCGACGTCGACCAGGGCATCGGTGCCATCGTGATCACCGGCTCGGAGAAGGCCTTCGCTGCCGGCGCCGACATCAAGGAGATGTCCTCCAAGACCTACGCCGACGTCGTCAACGAGCAGTTCTTCGGCGCCTGGGACGAGCTGGCGCGTGCGCGCACCCCGATCATCGCCGCGGTCACCGGCTACGCGCTCGGCGGCGGCTGTGAGCTCGCGATGCTGTGCGACACCATCATCGCCGGCGACAACGCCGTCTTCGGTCAGCCGGAGATCAACCTCGGTGTCATCCCCGGCATCGGCGGCTCGCAGCGCCTGACCCGCGCCGTCGGCAAGGCCAAGGCGATGGACATGGTCCTGACCGGTCGTCAGATGAAGGTCGACGAGGCCGAGCGTGCGGGCCTGGTCTCGCGTGTCGTGCCCAAGGAGGACGCCCTGGCCACCGCGATCGAGGTGGCCGAGGTCATCGCCTCCAAGTCGCTCATCGCCTCCGCGCTCGCCAAGGACGCGGTCAACCGCGCCTTCGAGTCGAGCCTGGCCGAGGGTGTCCACGCAGAGCGGGTCCTGTTCTACTCGACCTTCGCCACGGACGATCAGACCGAGGGCATGGCCGCCTTCGTCGAGAAGCGGGACCCGAACTTCACGCACCGCTGATAGTTCGCGAACATCGCTGCGTCGCAACCGATCTCTCGCTCCCTGAGGTGCGAGGAGCGATAGCGACGAGCCTCGAAGGGCATGGTGAGAGATTCTCGCCAGGCCCTTCGAGACGCTCGCAAGCTCGCTCCTCAGGGAGCGGGGGTTGCGCTCGCAAGCTCGCTCCTCAGGGAGCACGGGGCGGACGCTCGCAAGCTCGCTCCTCAGGGAGCACGGGGCGGACGCTCGCAAGCTCGCTCCTCAGGGAGCACGGGGCGGACGCTCGCAAACTCGCTCCTCAGGGAGCACGGGGCGGACGCTCGCAAGCTCACTCCTCAGGGAGCGGGGGTTGCGCTGCGCTGGCTCGCTCGGCAGCGGCTAGGTGCGGCGTTCAGGAGAGGGTACGCAGCACCGCCACCGCCCGCTCGATGAGCGGGGTTCGGCGGGCCGCGGCGTATGCGGCCGTCAGGTCGACGTGGTCGATCGGTGCGGCCAGCGGTCGGTAGACGACGCCGGCCACGCCGAGAGCCGAGGTCGGCTCTGGCACGATCGCGACGCCGAGTCCGGCCGCGACCAGCGTCACGAGCGTCGACGTCTCCTCGACCTCGTGGCGCACACGCGGCACGAAGCCCGCGCGGTCCGACGCGGCGGCCAGGACCCCGGCGATCACCGACCGACCACCGCCCACATGGGAGATGAAGTCCTCGCCGCGGAGTGCGGCGAGTTCCACGAACTGCTCCTCGGGGGTGTCGGCGAGCGGATGGTCGGCGGGGAGTGCGACGATCAGCCGGTCCTTCCGGATCGATTCGACGATGAGACCGTGTGTCTCCACGGGCATGCGCAGCAACGCCAGGTCGATGTCGCCCGACGCCAGCGCGCCGATCTGTTCGGGTGCCAGCATCTCGCCGCGGACGCTCACGTCCACGTCGGGCAACTCGTCGCGCAGCGCGCGCACGAAGCGGGGCAGCAGTGAGTAGGTCGCCGACCCCACGCAGCCGATCGCCAGATTGCCCTGCCGGCCGTCGGCGATGCGCTGTGCGCGACGGGCCGCGGCATCCACGGAGTCGAGGATCGCCTCGACCTGACGCAGATAGTCCTCACCCGCGGCGGTCAGCTCGACGCGGCGCGTCGACCGGACCAGCAGGGGGACCCCGAGTTCGTCCTCGAGTTGCCGGATCTGCTGGGACAGCGGCGGCTGGGCGATGTGGAGCCGTTGGGCCGCACGGCCGAAGTGCAGTTCCTCGGCGACCGCGCGGAAGTACCGCAGGTGGCGTAGTTCCATGCACCCACTCTACCGATTGATATGTGTGAGATATCAAAACTCGACAAATGGATACTTCTCCATATCGCTGCAGGTCCTTACGCTGGTGGCATGGCATCCTCTGGCACCTCGGACACCGACATCGTGATCTGTTCGCCCCTGCGTACGCCCGTCGGCCGCATGGGCGGAGCGCTGTCCACCGTGCCGGTGACCCGATTGGCGACCGATCTGCTGCGGGAACTGACCGCGCGCACCGGGCTGGGTGAGGGAGACATCGACGACGTGATCCTCGGGCAGGGTTACGCGAGCGGGGAGTCGCCGGCGATCGGCCGGATCGCCGCTCTCGATGCCGGGCTCGGTGTCGGCGTCCCGGGCATGCAGGTCGACCGCCGGTGCGGATCGGGTCTGCAGGCCGTCCTCACCGCCGCGTCCTCGGTGGCGACCGGCGGAGCGCGACTCGTGGTCGCCGGCGGCGCCGAATCGATGTCGACGGTCGAACACTACGCACTCGGACTCCGCTCGGGGATCAAGCAGGGCGGCGTCGAGTTGATGGACCGGCTCGACCGCGGTCGTCTCACCGCCGGTGGGGAATCCCACCCCGTCCCCGGCGGGATGATCGAGACCGCCGAGAACCTCCGCGCGAAGTACGGCATCTCCCGTGCCGACCAGGACGAGTACGCCGCACGGTCGCACCACCGTGCCGTCGCCGCCCATGAGGAAGGCCGCTTCGCCGACGAACTCGTCCCGGTCGCGATTCCCGGACGCCGCGGGAAACCCGCCACGGTCGTCGACCGGGATGAGCATCCGCGCGCCGACGCCACCGCGGACTCGCTCGCGAAGCTGCGTCCCATCCGGCTCAAGGTCGACGCGGAGTCCACGGTCACCGCCGGTAATGCCTCCGGCCAGAACGACGGCGCGGCGATGTGTGTCGTGACCACGCGTGCACACGCACGACGCAGCGGTCTGGACCCCCTTCTCGCACTGCGCTCCTGGGCGGTCACCGGGTGCGCGCCGGAGACCATGGGTCTCGGTCCGGTCAGTGCGACCGCCGTCGTGCTCGCACGGGCCGGGCTGACCCTCGACGACATCGACCTGATCGAACTCAACGAGGCCTTTGCCGCGCAGGTCCTCGCCTGCCTGGACGAGTGGAAGATCGACGCGAGCGATGAACGCCTGAACCCCAACGGTTCCGGCATCTCCCTGGGGCATCCGATCGGTGCCACCGGTGCGCGAATCCTGGCCACCGCCGCCCATGAGGCGCGCCGTCGTGAGGCGCGCCACGTCCTGGAGACCATGTGCATCGGCGGCGGCCAGGGACTCGCCGCGATCTTCGAGGCGACCCGATGAGCGGGCGCGAGACCGGCGCGGTCGAGGTGCACGCCGTCGTCACCGGTCGCGAGGACGGCCCCGCGGTGATCCTGTCGAACTCGCTGGGTTCGACGCACCGGATGTGGGACGCGCAGCTGGCCGCACTCGAGGACCGCTTCCGCGTCGTCCGGTACGACACCCGCGGGCACGGCGAATCCCCGGTTCCCCAGGGGCCGTACACGATCGACGATCTGGCCGACGACGTGATCGCCCTCCTCGATCGATTCGAGATAACGCAGGCACATCTCGTCGGCCTCTCGCTCGGCGGAATGACCATGATGCGGGTCGCCGCACGCAATCCCGAACGGGTACGGCGTCTCGCCGTCCTCTGCACCGGCGCGCAACTCCCCCCGGCCCAGGCCTGGCTCGACCGGGCCGCGACGGTCCGGGCACAAGGCACCGGGGCAGTTGCCGAAGCCGTCGTGCAGCGCTGGTTCACCGAGGAGTACCGGAGCACATACGAGGCGTCGAGGAAGTATCACGAGGACATGGTGGCCGCGACCCCGGCCGAGGGGTACGCCGCGTGCTGCGAGGTGATCGCGGCCATGGATCTGCGGGACGACCTGCCGTCCATCGTCGCGCCGACGCTCGCCATCGCCGGCGCCGACGACCCGGCCACCCCACCGGCGAAACTCGAGGAGATCGCCGACAACGTGCAGCAGGGCCGTCTGCTCGTGGTGCCGGACTCGGCGCACCTGGCCAACGCTCAGCAGCCCGACATCATCAACCCCGCACTGATCGAACACCTGGAGCAGCCATGACCATCGACGAGACCGCCGCCACCGGTGCGGTGAGCAAACTGGCCGCGTCGCCGGCGGATGCGGTCGCCGACATCCCCGACGGCGCGAGCCTCGCAGTCGGCGGTTTCGGCCTGGCCGGCATCCCCGGGTTCCTGATCGACGCCCTCCTCGAGCAGGGTGCGAAGAACCTGACGATCGTCTCCAACAACTGCGGTGTCGACGGCGCCGGCCTCGGTCTGCTGCTCGAGGCCCGCCGGATCGACAAGGTGATCGCCTCCTACATCGGCGAGAACAAGGAATTCGGCCGCCAGTTCCTCGCGGGCGAGGTCACCGTGGAACTCACCCCGCAGGGCACTCTGGCCGAGCGCATGCGCGCCGGCGGCAGCGGAATCGGGGCGTTCTTCACCCCGACCGGCGTGGGCACCCTCGTCGCGGAGGGTGGTCTGCCGTGGCGGTACAACCCCGACGGTTCGGTGGCCGAAGCGTCCCCGCCCAAGGAGGTCCGCACCTTCAACGGGGTGGACATGGTCCTCGAAGAAGCCATCGTCACCGACTACGCCCTGATCCGCGCGGCGGTCGTCGACACCGCCGGAAACTGCCGATTCCACGCGGCCGCACGCAACTTCAACCCGCCCGCGGCGATGTCGGGGCGGATCACCATCGTCGAGGCGGAACGGGTCGTCGACGTCGGCGAGCTCGGTCCCGACGAGATCCATCTGCCTGGGATCTTCGTGAAGCGGATCGTCGAGCTGACCCCCGAGCAGGCCGCTCGCAAGGGCATCGAGAAGCGCACCGTCCGCGAGCGTCCCGTCGCGGCGCACTGAGCCAGGAGATTCAGATGACTTGGACCCGTACCGAGATGGCCGCCCGCGCGGCCCGGGAACTGACCCGCGGTGACTACGTCAACCTGGGGATCGGTCTGCCGACGATGATCCCCGACCAGCTGCCGGACGACTCGGGGATCTACCTGCACGCCGAGAACGGCATCCTCGGCGTCGGCCCTTTCCCGTACGACGACGAGGTCGATCCCGACCTGATCAACGCGGGCAAGCAGACCGTGTCGGTGTTGCCGGGGGCGTCGTACTTCGACTCAGCGACCAGTTTCGCGATGATCCGCGGCGGCCACGTGGACGTCGCCGTCCTCGGCGGCATGCAGGTCGCGATGAACGGCGACCTCGCGAACTGGATGGTTCCCGGCGCACTCGTCAAGGGGATCGGCGGTGCCATGGACCTGGTCAACGGGGCGGGCAGGGTCATCGTCCTGATGGAGCATGTCACCAAGGCGGGTGAGCCGAAGCTCCTCGAGGCGTGTTCGTTACCGCTCACCGGTCGCGGCGTGGTGAGCCGGGTGATCACCGATCACGGTGTGTTCGACGTCGCGGGAACAGGTTTCGAGGTCGTGGAGTTCGCTCCCGGTGTCGATCTCGAGATCGTCGAGGCCAAGACCGGAGCGCCGGTCACCGATCGCACCGCGGTGCACGCCGCGGTCTGAGCCGGCGGCCACTCAACGGCGCGAGGCCGCCAGCTCCGACCGCGACCGCAGGCCGAGTTTCGCGTAGATCCGGGTCAGGTGGTACTGCACGGTCTTGGGCGAGATGAACAGCTCCGCCGCCACCTCGCGGTTGGACAGCCCGCGCGCCACCAGTGCGGTGACGGCCTCCTCCTGCGGGGTGAGTTCGCCGGCGTCTCTCGGCGAGCCCCGGTTCTCGGTTCGCGACCCGGCCAGTCCGCCTGCCTTGAGTTCACGGTCGCAACGGTCGACGTAATTGGTCGCCCCGAGCGATAGGTACAGGTCTCGCGCGGTACCGATGACGGCATCGGCGGCGCGGCGCTTACCCGCGCGTCGCAGTGTCTGTCCGTAGGCGAAGTTCACCCGTGCCTGGTCGTAACGCAACCCCAGTCCGTCGAGGAGTTCGAGTCCTTCCTCGAACGCCCTCCTTGCCCCGTGGATGTCTCCGGTGGCACCGAGGTGGCGGCCCCGCGCGTACTTCATCCGGGCGGCCGACGACCGGTGGCCGCGTTCGGCGGAACGGGCTTCGTAGGTGCGCAGCAACCGGTCGGCCTCGTCGAACTGGCCCTCGAGAACCTGCGCGTTGGCCAGGACGTCGACCCACGGCCACAGCCCGGGCTCGGCGAGGGCGGGGACGGATTCGGCCATCGTCACCAGCGGTGTGAGAATTCGACGCACCTTGCCGTAATCGGCTGCGGCCTCGGCGAGTTGCGCCCGCGCCAGTAATTCCGGTATCCGCATGATCTCGTAGTCGCCGATCGACGTGGCCGATGCGGCGATGCTGCGATGCGCCTCCTCCCAGTCGCCGCGAAGCGAATGAATCTGCGTCGCAGTCCAGTTCAGCAGCGGTGTGGTGAGTGCGATTCCACTGCTACGGGCGAGCGCCCGGCCGGCCTCGACGCTGCGCATCGCATCGGCCCAGTCCCCGGTGAGGAACTGCACGCGCGCCAGCCAGGCCAGCGCCCACAACGAGATCCGCGTCGAACCGCCCAGCTGCGCCATCGAGACCGCAGCCTCGAGATTCGTACGCGCGGCATCGATCTCGTCGAGTCCGAGCTGCAGCCAGCCGCGACCCATGACGGCTCGCTGTGCCTGCGCGCCGTAGCGGATGGTCGCCGAGACCGACTCGTACTCGGCGCGTGCGGCCTCCGGCTGACCCGACCACGCCAGGCCGAGACCACGGATGACGGCCGCCTCGACCCGTGCCGCCGAACGGCCCCCGGCCATCTCCATCGCACGATCTGCCCAGGCGACGAGCTCGGAACCCTGGCAGCGCACCAGGTTGTGCAGCACGTGGCGTTGCGCGATGAGGGCCGCGACGTCGGGTTCTCGTTCGACGTTGACGATTCCCCAGGCACGGTCGAGGCGGAGCTGTGCCTCCGCAGAACGCCCGCGCAGGATCGCCAGGTAGGCGAGGGTCGCGTTGCGCAGCGGCGTCTCCCGTAGGCTCTCGACGGTCGGGACCAGTGCGCCGGCGCCCGTGCAATCACCCGCGGCCAGAAGCGAATCCACCGCGAGTGTCACCCGTGTGTCGCGTTCGAGCGGGTCGGGGGTCAGCCGACCGGACTGGCGGTAGAGGCCAGCCGCCTCGGCCCACGCCCCGTCGGCGCCGCGGGCGCGCGCGAGTTCGGCGAGGTCGTCGGCGAGTGCGGCATCGGCGGTCGGCGTCGCGGCAACTCGATGGTGGAGTCGTCGGGCGGGGTCGGCGACGATCTGCGCGGCACGACGATGGGCCTCGCCGACCGCTCCCATCCCGAGGACCTCGAGCACTGCCGCACGGACGAGGGGCGTGACGATCCGAGGTCGGGCCTCGGCCGGTGTCAGCGCCCCGTCACAGGTGACGAGTCCGGTGCGTCGCGCCTCGTCGATGGCGTCCAAGGGGTCGGTGATCTCGGCGAGTTCCACTGCGGTGGAGAGCGGTTCGGCGTCGTCGAGGATGGCGAGCGCCTCGATGAGCGAGCGCGCGGGTACGCCGGTGTCGGGCAACCGGTCGCGGACCTGCGCGACGACGTATCGGGGGGCCGGTAGCTGGGCGCCGCTGCGCGACCACGTACCGGCGGGCACCTCGTCGAGGAGAGCGACGATGTCGCGCGGGTTGCCCGCGGTGTGACGGGTCAACTCCTCCCGCATCGCGGGGTGCAGCACGATGCCCCGCCGGCCCGCGATCTCGGCGGTGCCCTGTGGGTCGATGCCCTCGAGCCGCAGTTCGTCGAGGGGTTGCCCCACCAGACGCGCCCCGGGCCGGGATGTCGTGGCGACGACGAGGACCCGGCAGGCGCGATGGTCGCGGGTGAGCGTGAGCAATGCCTGTAGTGACATCTCGTCCGCGAGATCGGCGTCGTCGATGGCGATGAGCGACGGGGTGTCGGCGGCCGGGCCGAGTGCGGCGAGCAGGCCGCCGACCAGTGTTTCGACATCGGTTGTGCCGGCGGGTGAGTGATCCTGCAGCAGTTGCCGGACCAGGGCACCCGGCGTCGACGCCTGCCACGGTGACACGCGCGCCCACAGGGTCGCCCCGGTGTCGTCGGTACCGTGCGACTCGGCGCGATGCCGCGCGACCAGATGGGTGAGCAGGGTCGACTTCCCGCTCCCGGGGTCACCGGAGACGGCGAGGAACTCCGCGCCCGTCGCGTGCCGCAGCCGCGACCACAGCGCATCGACCTCACGGTCCCGCCCGACGCACACGGCAGTGACCATCATCGCTCCATACTAGGACCCAGGTCACAGACCCCGGGTCGTACAGACTCGCCCGCGTCTTCCCGACGTGGGTGGTCAGCCCTGGTCGCCGCCGGCGACCGGCAGGACGCTGCCCGTGATGTAGGCCGCCTCGTCCGAGGCGAGGAAGCAGATCGCCGCGGCCTGTTCGTCGAGCGTCCCGTACCGGTTCAGCAGCGACGAGGACAACGTCTGATCGATGTGGGCCCGGAACCACCCGGCCTCCACCTCGTTGCGGGGTTCGGGGGTACCGCGGGAGATCCGACGCGGTGGGGCCTCCGTCCCACCCGGGGCGGTCGCGACCACGCGGATGCCGTACTCGGCGTACTCCATGGCAAGCGAGGCGGTCATCGCGTTGACAGCGCCCTTGGCCGCCGAGTACGGGATGCGGTGGATGCCACGCGTCGCCGCGGAGGAGACGTTGACGATCACCCCGCCGCCGCGTTCGACCATCGACGGCAGCACCGCGCGGCACGCGTAGAGCGTCGTCAGCAGTGAGCGGTCGATCTCGGCCCGGATCTGTTCGTGGGTGAACTCGGTGAACGGTTTGAAGTTGATCGCCCCGCCGACATTGTTGATGAGCACGTCCACCCGGCCGTAGGTTTCGAGAGCGCGCCGGATCACCGATTCGGCACCGTCGTAGGTCTCGAGGTCGGCGATCGCCGCCACCGCACCGGGACCGGCGGTCTCGAGGTCTCGGGCGACCTCCTCCACCAGATCTGAACGATCGGCGAGGACGACCCGACCGCCTTCCGCACTGATCCGTCGTGCCGTCTGCTCGCCGATCCCCTGTGCGGCACCGGTGATCACGACGACCTTGTTCGCGAAGCGTCCCGGGGTGATGAAACGCGGCCGGCGCGAGGCCATCTCGTCGGCCATCGCCCGGCGCATGGTCTGCTTGGACCGGTCGGCGTGTGCCGAAATGAGCGCGCGGGCGGCATCGTGGTCGCCGGACTCGAACGCCGAGACGATGTCGAGGTGGTCCTGTGCGCACAGCGGGTGGCACCAGGTCGCGTTGCGCAGCACCTCGGTCATGCGGCCCTTCACGCCGAGGGCCTTGTAGGCCTCGAGGAGATGGTCGTTGCCGGTCTGGCTGAACAGGTAGTCGTGGAAGGCCGCGTTCGTCTCGGTGTACTGCGCGGCGTCGACGAAGCGGTCGCCGTCCACGTAGGGGACCGTGGCCTCGGCGAGCAGCCGATAGCCGGTGAGCTGCTGATGGGTCATCCGGCCGAAGGTGAGCTCCAGAGCGCCGAGTTCGAGCGCGGCGCGTGCCTCGAAAAGTGCGTCGGACTCGTGGATCTCGGGGTGTTCCTCGCCGATCTGATAACCCTGTGAGCCGACGACGGTGGGCAGCGGCGGTGCCTCGACGGAGTCGGGTTCGGTTGTGCTGGGCGCACTCTCGTGGAGTTGCGAGATGCCGTCGGGCGCGAAGAGTTCCTGCCCGGCGATCGACCGTGCGGTCCCGGCGGGACGCAGCGTACCCGCGTCGACGTCGAGTCCGGCATCGCCGGTCCGTCCGTCCCACATCCGTTGCCCACCGATGCGGGCCAGCGAGTCATCCTCGCGCGGTGCGGGTCTCGAGCCGGACCAGGTGTCGAGACCGGTCGGCGGGAAGGCGATCCGGCCGGCGATGGCGCGGGCGTCGGCGACCTCGAGGATGGGGTCGTCACCGTCCCGACCGACCGGGGTCGGGGCAGCAGGAGCAGCGGCCTCGTCGCTGATCGCCTCGGTTTCGGTGACGCTGCCCGCCTCCGGTTCGGGCTCGACCGCCGGCATCGCCGTGCGATCACGGTCAGTCGCCGGCTTCGCGGCGAGCGCGAACTTCTCGTAGTAGAAGCCGGTGGGTTCGATCCCGACCTCTGCCACGTGCTTGCGCACGGCCTCGACCATGGGCGGCGGACCGCAGAGGTAGATGGCGACGTCGCCGTCGTAGAGGTGTTCGGGCCGGATCAGGCTCATCACATAGCCCTTGTTCGCCGCGGTGCCGGCCGGATCGGACACGCAGTGGTCCCAGGTGAAGCCCGGCAGCTTGTCGGCGAAGTACTCGATCTCGTCGGTGGCGACCAGGTCGGTGTCGCTGGACACGCCGTAGATCAGGTGGACCTTGCGAAGGCTCTTGTCGGCGTGCATCTTCCGCAACATCGACAGGATCGGTGCCAGCCCGGTGCCACCGGCGAGCAGCAGTACCGGACGGGTGGCCTCCCGCAGGAAGAACGACCCGTGCGGACCGGTGAAGGAGATTTCCTCGCCGCGTGTCGCACGGTCGGTGAGATAGGTCGACATCGCGCCGCCGGGGGTGAGCTTGATCAGGAAGATCAGCCGGTCCTCGTGAGGGCCGTTGGCGAACGAGTACGAGCGGCTAACCGGTTCACCGTCGCCACGATCGCTGCCGGGGATCTCGATGTTCACATACTGGCCCGGCAGGAACGCCAGCTCGCCGCGGTTCTCGATGCGGATCTCCAGGCGCATCGTCGAGTCGGAGAGCCGGTCGAGCCCGGCGATCGTCCCGGTGAACCTCGCCGCCTGGGTCTTCGCCACATCCGACGTGGACGCGATCTGCAGCACGAGGTCGGATTTCGGCTTCATACAGCAGGGGAGTGCATAGCCCTCCGACGACTCGGCGTCGGACACCGCGTCCTCGATGTAGATGCCACCGTCGTAATCTCCGGACTCGCAGAACGCCTTACACGTTCCGCATGCACCGTCGCGGCAGTCCAGAGGGATGTTGATGCGCTGCCGGTACGACGCGTCGGCGACGGTCTGGTCCTCGCGGCAGGTGATGAAGCGCGTGACCCCGTCCTCGAAGGACAGCGCCACCTGGTGGCTGGTGGCGGTGCCGGCGCCAATGCCGGTGTCCGCGTCGGTGGTGACAGTCATGGAGAGGTTCCTCGAAGTGGGGTCGGGTCAGAAGTGGGCTCGGGTCAGAATTGAGCTCGGGTCAGAAGTGGTACACGTCCACCACGTGGTGGATGTAGTCGTTCTTCAGCACGATCGTCTTGCGCCGGATGAGCGGCTGTTCCCCGGAGAAGTCGATCGTGTAGAACGAGGTCCCGTAGTACGGATCGACGGCGTTGTACCGGAAATACATCGTGTGCCAGTTGAACCGGACGTCCACGAGTTCGCCGCGCCGCTCGATGACCTCGACGTTGGAGATGTTGTGACTGGTCCGCGGTTCGGGTAGCGACGTCGCCGACGAGCGTTCGGTCCGGATCCGGAAGACCCGGTCCTCCAGGCCGCCCTTGTTGGCGTAGTAGATCAGCGAGATCTCTCGTTGCGGGTCCTCGGTGAGCCGGTCGGCGTCGTCCCACGACGGCATCCAGTAGACGACGTCGTCGGCATAGCAGTCGAGCCATTTCTCGAACTCGCGGTCGTCGAGGTAACGCGCCTCGCGATAGAGGAACTGTTCGATCATGTTCTGGGTGATCAGTTTTCCGCCGTCCGCCCGGCTGCTCGCGGGTGTGCCGGTGGCGCCGGATGTGGTCTCTGAGGTGGTCATCGTGTGTTCCCCGTAATCGCTTGTGGCCGGTTCACCGTCGGCCGTTGGTCTGGGCGGCTGCTGCCTCTTCGGCGGCGACTGCGGCGCGCATGGTCTCGAGCCAGTAGCCGTGCTGGACGGGGTAGAGACCCTCGTCCTCGTTCTTCACGCCGGCCGAGATGACGCCGGTCATGCCGAGTGAATCGGCGACCTCGTCGGGACCCGTCAGCCAGTGCTGCGCGCCGCGACTCATGTCGTTCCACGGTGCCGCCTGGGCCCGGAAGGTGAGCTGGCAGCTGCGGAACTCCTCGAGGTCGTCCGGCGTCGCCATCCCGGATGCGTTGAAGAAGTCCTCGTACTGGCGGATGCGGTGCGCGCGTGCGGTATCGCTCTCACCCTTGGGGGCGATGCAGTAGATGGTCACCTCGGTCTTGTCCGGGGCGATCGGCCGGAAGTGGCGGATCTGCGTCGAGAACTGGTCCATGAGATAGACATTCGGATACAGGCAGAGGTTGCGCGAACCCTTCACCATGAACTCGCCCTTGGCGTCGCCGTGGGTCTTCTTCAGGTCGTCCATCTTGTCCCACAGCGGGCGATCCTGCGGATTGGCCGCCCAGGTCCAGAGGCACAGGTGGCCGTTGGGGTACGACCAGTAGCCGCCCCCGGACTTGCCCCAGCCGCCGGCGTCGAGCGCCTTGGTGTCGTTCTTGGACTCGCCGGTGCCGCGGCGGGAAGTGGTTGCGGCATAGTTCCAGTGGGTCGCGGTGACGTGGTAGCCGTCGGCACCGTTCTCGGCCTGGACCTTCCAGTTGCCGTCGTAGGTGTAGGTCGACGCACCGCGAAGCACCTCGAGGCCGTCGGGCGACTGGTCGACGAGCATGTCGATGACTAGACGCGTGTCGCCGAGATGATCGTCGAGCGAGGCCACGTCGTCGTTGAGGCTGCCGAACAGGAATCCGCGGTAGGAGTCGAAACGTGCGACCTTGGTCAGGTTGTGGGAACCGTCGACGTCGAACGTGTCCGGGTATCCGGCGCCCTCGGGATCCTTGACCTTGAGCAGGGTGCCGTCGTTGCGGAACGTCCACCCGTGGAACGGGCACGTGAGCGTCATCCGGTTGTCGGTCTTGCGGCGGCAGATCATCGCGCCGCGGTGGGCGCAGGCGTTGATCAGGCAGTGCAGCTCACCGCTCTTGTCCCGGGTGATCACGACCGGCTGCCGTCCGATGTAGGTGGTGAAGTAGTCACCGGGGTTCGCCACCTGGCTCTCGTGGGCGAGGTAGATCCAGTTGCCCTCGAAAATGTGCTTCATCTCCAGTTCGAAGATGTCCTCGTCGGTGAATATCCGCCGGTTGGCCCGGTAGATGCCGGCCTCGCGGTCGTCGACGACCGCGTCGCCGAGAACCGAGTTCACGTGGTGCAGATGTTCCGTTACGGACGCGGTCATGTCGTGTTCCTCCAGATGTGGGCTGTATGTGCACTGTGGCACCACGTGGTGCCGATCACACTGGGGTAATGACCAGTCCTGACCTAGGCCCAGATTGATAAACAAAAGACATCAATAAATGGAAAACGGGTCATTGTCTGTATCTAAGCGAGGTCCTACCGTGGAGACGTGTTCCCGGTCACAGCACCGGGGCCGACATCCACCGAGATCGAGATAAGGCCAGGTCATGGAGCTACGGCACTTGCGCTACTTCGCCGCAGTGGCCGACACCTGTCACTTCGGTCAGGCCGCTGCGTCGCTGCACGTCGCGCAGCCGGCCCTCTCCTACGCCATCCGTCAGCTCGAGAACGAACTCGACGTCACGCTTTTCACCAGGACCACCCGCCAGGTGGCGCTGACCCCGGCCGGGGCCTACCTGAAGGGTCAGGCGGAGCGAATCCTCGCGGGCGTGGACGATGCGGTCGACGGCGTGCGTCGGATCGCTGCCGGGCGGAGCGGTCTGGTTCGGGTGGGACTGACCGGTATCGCCGCGTTCTCGCATCTGCCACGGATCGCGCGGGTGGTCAAGCGTGAGCTGCCGGACGTCGACCTGCACATCCAGTCGGACATGCTCACCCCGAGCCAGTGCGACGCATTACGCGCCGGCGCACTCGACCTCGGCGTCCTGCGACCGCCGGCGGTCGGCGAGGGCATCGAGACACGGGTCATCGACGTCGAGCCGATGGTGCTCGCCGTGTCGATCGACCACCGCCTGGCGGTCGAGCCGGTCGTCTCGGTCACCGACCTGCGCAACGAACCCTTCGTGATGTACGACAGCCGCGACTCCGCCGTCAACGACGCGGCGATGAGGACCTGCCGCGCAGCCGGTTTCGTGCCCCATCGCGCCCATGAGGCGCCGGGAACCGCGGTACTCCTCGCTCTCGTCGCGGCCGGTCTGGGTGTCTCGGTGCTGCCGGCGTCCGTGCGCTCGCTGCCGCTCGACGGACTCGTCGTCCGGGACCTGGTCGACGCCGACACCGTCGAGGTCGCACTGGCCTGGCGCGCCGGCAACAACGACCCCGTCACGGCCGCGGTGGCCGACGTCATCGCCGCCGCCTTCGCCGTCGAACCAACCCAAGCCGGCGCTCACGCGAGCGCTCGATACGGAGATGAACCATGAAGATCACTCGGGTGGAAGCGATTCCATTCGCGATTCCCTACGTGAAGCCGCTGAAGTTCGCGTCGGGCGAGGTGCAGGTCGCCAATCACGTGCTCGTGCGCGTGCACACCGACGTCGGTGTCATCGGGGTGGCCGAGGCCCCACCACGCCCGTTCACCTACGGTGAGACGCAGGACGGCATCATCGCCGTGATCAACACGATCTTCGCGCCGGCAGTCGTCGGTCTCACCTTGCTCGAACGTGAGGTCGTGGCGGCGCGCCTGGCCAAGACGATCGGCAACCCGGCCGCCAAATCCGCAGTGGACATGGCGATCTGGGATGCCTTGGGAAAGATCCAGGGACTTCCCGTCGGCGACATGCTCGGTGGCTTCACCGACCGTATGCGGGTCAGCCATATGCTCGGTTTCGCCGAACCGGCGGCGATGGTCGCCGAGGCCGAGAAGATGGTCGACACGTACGGCATCCGGACCTTCAAGGTGAAGGTCGGCCGCCATCCGGTGACCCTCGACACGGCGGTCGTGCGCGCCTTGCGGGAGCGGTTCGGCGACGAGATCGAACTGTATGTCGACGGCAACCGCGGCTGGACCGCCGCCGAGTCGGCGCGGGCGATGAAGGAGATGGCCGATCTCGATCTGCTGTTCGCCGAAGAGCTCTGCGACGCAGCGGATGTGCTCGGTCGCCGATGGCTCGTCGAGCGTCTCGACGTACCGTTCATCGCCGACGAGTCGGTGCCCACTCCCGCCGACGTGACCCGGGAGATCCTCGGTCGTTCGGCCACCGCGATCAGCATCAAGACCGCCCGAACCGGCTTCACCACCTCACGCCGGACACATCACCTCGCCGAGGGACTCGGCGTCCCGGTGGTCATGGGCAATCAGATCGACGGCCAGGTCGGCACCGCCTGTGCGCTCGCCTTCGGCAGTGCCTTCGAACTGACGTCGCGGTACGCGGGCGAACTGTCGAACTTCCTCGACATGAGCGACGACCTGCTCGCCGAACCGCTCCAGATCCGCGACGGCCATCTGCATCGGTCGACCGCACCCGGCATCGGCTTCGAGATCGATCCGGCCAAACTCGACCGCTACCGCACCGACAACTGAAAGAGCTTTCCCACAAAGCGTTTCGTGGCAGCCCCACGAGCAGTGAGTACAAGGAGAAGATCATGACCACCACCGAGCACCCGAACGAGGTCGCGACCGCAGCAGCCTCCGGAGCCTCCGCAACCGAACGGTTCCACGCCGACAAGTCGCCCTTCGAGGCCGTCAGGGACACCCCGCCGGAGCGCGTGGCCACGCTGATCAACGAGGTACTCGCCGCCGTGCACGCGACGATCCGCGAGCACAAGGTCACCTACGACGAGTACAACGCCCTCAAGGCGTGGCTCATCAATGTCGGTGAGGACGGCGAGTGGCCGCTGTTCCTCGACGTCTGGGTCGAGCACGTCGTCGAGGATGTCGCCACCGAGCACCGCGAGGGCAACAAGGGCAGCATCGAGGGCCCGTACTACGTGCCGAATGCGCCGGACCAGGGCTCCACGGGCTCGGTGCCGATGCGCGAAGACGAGAAGGGCGATCCGCTGCTGTGGAACGGCCAGGTCCGTTCGTGCGACGGCACCCCGCTCGCCGGGGCCAAGGTCGAGCTGTGGCACGCCGACGACGACGGCTTCTACTCCCAGTTCGCGCCCGGCATCCCGGAATGGAATCTGCGGGCCACCTTCACCACCGACGACGAGGGTCGCTTCGAGATCACCACGATCCGCCCGGCGCCGTACATGATCCCGACCGACGGTTCATGCGGGAAGATGATCGCCGCCGCCGGCTGGCACCCGTGGCGTCCCGCGCACCTGCACCTCAAGGTGTCGGCGCCCGGTCACGAGCAGCTGACCGCGCAGCTCTACTTCCCCGGTGACCCGCACAACGACGACGACGTCGCCAGCGCGGTCAAGCCCGAACTCGTGCTCGACCCGAAGGAAGACGGCAAGGGTGGCTTCACCGTGGCCTACGACTTCGTGCTCGATCCGGAGAAGTGATGCTGTTCCACGTCCGTATGGATGTCAAGATCCCCGACGACCTCGACCCGGACGTCCGGGCCGACACGGTCGCCCGGGAGAAGGCGTACTCGCAGGATCTCCAGCGATCCGGCAAATGGCCCCACATCTGGCGGATCGTCGGCGAATACTCCAACTACTCGATCTTCGACGTCAACTCCAACGATGAGCTGCACACGCTGTTGTCGGGTCTGCCGCTGTTCCCGTACATGGACATCAAGGTGACGCCGCTGGCGACGCATCCGTCGGACATCAACAGCTGACGCACACGCGCCACATGCCCCGCCGACCGCACCGTGTCGCCGGGGCATGTCGCGTTCCGGTCCGGGTACGGTCCTCACTCGGCGATCAACGCGGAAAGCATTGCGTCCCAGTGTCTCAGCGGGAGCAGATGACCTTCACCCGGGAAGACGGTGAGATCGGCGTCGGGTAGGTGGCGGGCCAGCCATTCGCCGTTCGGCAGGGGCGTCATCGTGTCGTCGGCGCCGTACCACAGACACACCGACGCCGAGACGTCGGCGAGCCGGAAATCCCACGGACCGACGAATGCGACGTTGTCCCATGCGATGGCACCCGGACCCCTTTTCATCGCTTCGGAAAAGGACTCGAAGAGCGTCTGTCTTGCCGAGGGGTCCGCGATGACCGCGGCGTCGCTGGTGCCCCACATCCAGTCGATCCAGGGCGCTGTCGGGTCGGTCCGAACGGACATCATCGCATCGAGCATGTCCCGGTTGCCCGCGAGGAAGACCTCGGCCGCCCGAGCTGGATCTGCCGGCAGGTGCGAAAGTGCCAGCCGGTCGTTGTCGGTCAGCAGCTCACGCGCCCCGGGCACGTCGAGCGCGGGTCCGGGGCCGCCGGACACACCGACGCAGGTCACCCGGTCGGGCATCAGTGCTGCGGCGGCAAGCGCGAAGGGCCCACCGCCCGACCATCCGAAGACGGCGAACCGGTCCAGTCCGAGGTGGTCGGCCAGGGCCTCGGCATCGCGGGCGACCGGCGTGAGACCGATCGGCGCAGGGTCCGACCCGCCGTACCCGGGGCGATCGAAACTCACCACCCGGATCCCGGCGCGCTGGGCGATCTGATCGCCGAAGGCGGCCTCGAGGCGGGATCCCGGAGTGCCGTGAAAGTGTACGACGGTAGGTCCGGACGACTCTCCGGCTTCCCGAACCGCTATCAGTCGTCCCCCGATGTCCAACCTGAACTCCGTCATCGTGTGGAGCCTACGTGGAACGTCACGACTTCGTCCGTAGCGTCAGCACCGTGATCTCCGGCGGGGCGAGCACGCGGACAGGCGGCCCCCAAGCGCCGGCTCCCTGGGTCGTGTAGATGACGGTCTCGCCGACCGTGTCCAGACCGGTGACCGTGGGTTGTTGAGCCGGGACCAGGTAGCGGACCGGCCACAGCTGCCCGCCGTGGGTGTGCCCGGAGAACTGCAGATCGACTCCGAGACCGGAGGCCTCCACGGCCTGATTGGGCTGGTGTGCCAGAAGGAGCACGAAGTCATCGGGAGACGAGCCCGCCAGGGCGGCAGGGAGATCGGGCTCATAGGGTTCGGGAGCGGTGGCGTCGTGGACGCCGGCGAGCTGGATGGTCTGGCCGTCGACCGTCAGCGGTACCCGCGCGTTCCGAAGCGTGCGCACGCCGAGTTCCTCCCACACATCCAGCCAGCGTCCGCCGTCGTCGGAGTAGTACTCGTGGTTTCCGCTGACGCCGTACACGCCGAGCTGGGCTCGTAGTCCGGCAATGGGCTCGAGGGTGTCGCGGACGTGGGGGATCGTGCCGTCGGTGAGGTCACCGACCAGTACCACCAGATCAGGGTTCTGCGCGTTGACCTGGTCGACGACGCCGCGGGTGAAGTCGGCGTCGCGCGCCGGGCCGACGTGCAGGTCGGAGACGACCGCCACCCGCAGGCCGTCGAACCGTGCGGGCAGGTTCGCGAGCGTGGCGTCGACGTCGATCACCTGCGGCCGGGACGCCTCGACGACCCCGTACCCGGTGACCCCGACGGCGGCGGCGACCACCGCGGCGGTCGCGATCCGCATCCGGCGCAACCGGCGCGCGGCCGACTGCGGGGTGTCCGGTGCGCCCGCGAGACGGCGTCGCGCCCAACGGATGACGCGCGCCCCGAACGAGAGCAGGCCGATGATCGTCAGGCCGAGGAACAGGTAGAAGAAGGTGGCGAGCCAGATCAGTCCGATCGTGCCGATGGGACGCGCCCACGACGGATCCAGTGATCGTCCGCTCTCGAACCCGACGAGCGCCAGCGCCCACAGCACCACCAGCGCACCATCGGCGACGATCGACCAGGGCCGGGCAAGTGCGGTCGCGCGGACGATCCGGCGGTGTAACCAGAAGGTGAGCAGGCCGAACAAGACCGCGGGGATGAGCGCCACCGGACCATTCTGCCGATCGGTATCCTCGCGCCATGCACGAGTACCTCATCGCGCCGCTCGACCTGGCCGAACATCTTCTGAGCACGCCCCCGGTCGTCCTCGACGTGCGCTGGCGGCTCGGCGACCCCGACGGTCGCGAGCACTACCGGCAGGGCCACATTCCGGGCGCGGTGTAAGTCGACCTCGACACCGAGTTGGCCGCCCCGCCGTCCGGGCCGGCCGGCGGCCGGCGGCCGGCATCCGCTCCCCGCGATCGACGATCTGCAGGCAGCCGCTCGTCGGTGGGGGATCAACGACGGCGTGCCCGTCGTCGTCTACGACGATTCGGGCAACCTCGCGGCCGCGCGGGCATGGTGGTTGCTCCGCTGGGCGGGGCACGCCGACGTCCGCCTGCTCGACGGTGGTCTCGCCCCTGGTGTGCCGAGGGTCTGCGCACGACGACGGGAGACGGTGGGCGACCGCGCGCCGGCACGGTCACGCTGACCGCCGGGAACCTCCCGGTCGCCACGATCGACGACGTAGCGGACGGTGACGCGCTGCTCGTCGATGCTCGTGCGGGAGAACGGTATCGCGGTGACGTCGAGCCGGTCGATCCACGGGCCGGACACATCCCGGGTGCGGTCAACGCCCCGACGGTCGACAACATCGACGAGACGGGGCGCTTCCGTTCGGCCGACGAACTGCGGCGCCGATTCGCCGAGGTCGGCGTCGTACCCGGTGACGAGCGCGAGGTGGTGGTCTACTGCGGCTCCGGGGTCAACGCGACCCACGGGATCGCCGCCCTGGCGGTCGCCGGCATCGACGCGACCCTGTTTCCCGGGTCGTTCTCGCAGTGGTCGTCGGACCCGGATCGGCCGGTCGCGCTGGGCGTGCAGCGCTGACGGCCATCCCGTGATTCGGCGTTCGGCTACTTGAGGTGCGGACAGGGCGGGTTCTCGGCCAGTCCGCACATGTTCTGGTGCAGGTAGCTCGGTACATCGGTGGGCGCGACGTCGGCGTGCATGTTGACCAGGTTGAAGCCGAGGAAGAAGACCGCGAGGATCACGTTCATCACCGCCGAGAACGCGAGGATGCGCACGACGGCGACGCCGCGGGTGATCTTGAGCCGTTCGATGCCGGCGTCGGTGATCAGCCGGTCGCCGTCGCGGCGGAACAGGTAGAAGCACATCGACGCCACCATGACGACCGAACCGAAGACGATGCCCTCGTACAGCGGGAACTGGTTGAGCGTGCCGGTGAAGATGGACCAGGTCTCGTTCACCCGCAGGTACGACCACAGCCCCTGGCGCTGCAGGATCTGCTCGCTCATGGTGTCCAGCACGAGGAAGATCAGCAGCAGGGCCGCGATGATGCCGGCCTTGTTGAGCCGCGGCCAGCGTGCTCGCGCGGCCTTCACGGCCTTGTCGATGCCGACGACGGCCAGCGGGAGGAAGAGCATGTAGTCGGCCAGCTCGTACAGGATCGGGGCGGGGGTCTCGGGTCCCTTGCTGACCCAACCCGGAACGAACTCGCCCCATGTGCCCATGTTGAGGAAGGCCGAGTTGTAGGAGAAGACGGGTACCACCGCGTTGACGCCGACGTCCTGCCAGCAGGTGAGCAGCCAGCCCATCATGAAGACGCCGATGGTGGGGAACTGTCCGTCGCGTCGTGTCCGGCGCACCAGCCAGATGATCGAGGCGATCACGCCGACGACGCAGATGACCTCCGACGCCCGGATGATGACCAGCGTGTGGGTCGGTACATCGTCGGGGCCGGTCGGAATGGGGGTGAAGGAGTCGGAGAAGATCCACCGGATGTAGACGTAGGCCTGGATGGCGACGAAGACCGCCCCCAGCCGGGCGAGCCACACGATCGGCGGCGACTCCTTGGCCACCGGTGCGGCGACCGGTCATCCGGTGAGGTCTGCCCGACCGCACCCGAATCGGGTTTCTCCCCAAGTGAACTCGACATTGCTTGTTCAGTCCTCCCGATGACCGGTAACGGTCTCATTCGATGCGGATCGCGCTCTGCGGACAGTTGGCGATGGCCTCCTTGGCCGCTGCTTCCTGATCGGTCCCGATCTCTTCGGTGATCGGGAAACTCACTCCGTCGTCGTCGAGGTCGAAGAGATCGGGTGCGACGGCGATGCAACGACCGTGACCGCCGCACCTGTCCTGGTCGACGACGACCCTCATCGACCGGCTGCCCACTGAATCGTCTTGTGCTGCAAGTACTCCGACAGTCCATGCGCGCCGAACTCGCGGCCGATGCCGCTGTGCTTGTAGCCGCCGAACGGTCCGTCGGGCATCAATCCGCCTCCGCCGCCGTTGACGACGACCATGCCGGTGCGGAGTTGGCGGGCAATGCCGTGTGCGCGTACGGGGTCGGCCGACCAGACGCCGCCGGAGAGTCCGTACGGACTGTCGTTGGCGATCCGGACGGCCTCGGCATCGAAGGAGAAGGGGTGACCACACCGACGGGGCCGAAGATCTCGCTCTGGGCGATCTTCATACCGTTGTCCACACCCACGAAGAGGGTGGGCTCGACGAAGAACCCCTTGTCGAGTCCGGCGGGTCGTCCACCGCCGTAGGCGATCTGGGCGCCTTCCTGCTGGCCGACCCGGATCAGTTCCTCCACCCGGGGGCGCTGGGCCTCACGGATGAGCGGACCCATCACCACGTTGGGATCGGCCGGATCGCCCACCGGGACGTAGTCGAGCGCCATCTTGACGCGGCCGACGAGCTCGTCGTGCAGCGATTCGTGCACGAGGATGCGGGTCATCAGTGCGCATCCCTGTCCGGCATGGGTGAGGAAGCCCCCGAGCACGCTCTGCATCACCTTGTCCAGATCGGTGTCCTCGAGGAGGATGTTCGCCGACTTGCCGCCGAGCTCGAGCACCACCTTCTTCAGCGACTGTGCCCCCTGCCCATACACTTTCGTGCCCACCGTGTCACTGCCGGTGAAGCTGATGATGTCGACGCCGGGATGGGTGGTCAGCGCTTCGCCCGCCTCGACGTCGCCGGTGATGATGTTCAGGACGCCCGGCGGCAGTCCCGCGGCCTCGGCGATCTCGCCGACCACGAGGGCCTCGAACGGCGTGTACGGCGAGCATTTGAGAACAACCGTGCAGCCCGCGGCCAGTGCCGGCGCGACCTTGCAGAGGTTCAGGAACAGCGGGAAGTTGAACGGCGTGATCTGGGCGGCGACACCGAAGGGCTCGCGGACCACCACACCCTGACCGATGCCGTTGCCGATCATCGGCGGCAGCGGGGTCTCGAACTCGAAGCCGGGGAGTATGCGGTCGACGAGGTCGAAGAAGTGGTCGATCGGGGTGCCGACCTGCAGGAACTCCGCCAGCGCACGGGTGGATCCCGCTTCGGCGACGGAGAGGTCCACCAGCTCGGCGCGGCGGTCGGCGAAACCCTCGGCCATCCGGCGCAACACCGCGCCTCGCTCGCGCACGGACATCCGCGGCCACGGGCCCTCGTCGAACGCAGCTCGTGCGGCGCCGACCGCGTCCTCGACGTCGGCGACAGTTGCCTGCGGCACCGTCCCGATCACCGCCTCGGTCGCGGGGTTGATCACGGTGATCGTCTCGGCGCCGCGGCCGTCGACCCATTTGCCGTTGATGAAGAGCTGCCCGGTACGTGTGCTCTGGGTTGATGCATCCGACATGCTGTGGGTACCTCCCCTGCGTCCCGCAGGATCACTAGATGAGTTAGATGATTGAACCGTACAATGGGTGTGATCATCTTCATGTCGGTTTGGTCAAAACCGGGGTGTTATTCGGCCGGGTGCTAGGCTGAATCCCGCTCGGCAGTCGCCGGCTTCCGGAAGGTGTGGGAATTGGCCAACAGCTCGTTCGACGAGAACGGATTGCCCAAGCGGATTCAGGTCCCCAAGACCGCTGAACTCATCGCTCAACAGCTGCGCGGTCAGATCGTGCGCGGGGTGCTGAAGCCGGGTGACATGTTGCCGCCGGAAACCGTGCTGGGACAACGGTTCGATGTCTCGCGGCCCACGCTACGAGAAGCATTCCGCATCTTGGAGAACGAATCGCTCATCGTCGTCCGCCGCGGCTCGCGCGGTGGCGTGCAGGTGGTTTCGCCCGATGTGTCCGTTGCCGCCCGCTATATCGGGCTGCTGCTGCAGATCCAGAACACCACGCTCTCCGATCTGTACGAGGCCCGGATGGTCCTCGAGCCGGCCGCGGTTCGGATGCTCGCCGCACGCCGGACCGACGACGACCTCAAGGCTCTCGTCGTGGTGATCGACGAACTCGCGGACCTGGTCGACGCCGGGGCCGATGCCGCCGACCTCGACCAGTGGTCGCGGACCGCGTTCCGCTTCCACGATCTGATCCTGGAGCGCGCGGGCAACCAGGCGATCGGACTCATCGGTCAGGTTCTCGCCGACGTGGTCGCGACGCACATGTCGCGTGTCGTATCCCGATCCACGGACACCGGCGAGGTCGCCGCGCAGTTCAAGAAGACGATCCGGGCATTCCGCAAGCTCATCACGCTGGTCGAGGCCCGCGACGCCGAAGCGGCCGAGGCTCACTGGCGCCGGCATATGAAGACGGCTGCCAAGAAGATGCTGTGGGGTCGGTTCGCGACGGAATCCGTGGTCGACCTCTTCAACTGAGGGACGCAAAACGGTGAACTGATTACACTTAATCATCGACGATGAGCGGTGTGCGCTGCTCGACGCTGCGCACCATTCGTGAGCTCACGTGGATTGGCGGAAACATGGGTGTCGGCCTTCTTCTGGACATGGTGGAATCCGGGCTCGGTGATCGAGTCGCGCTCGGCGACCGTGCCTCGGGTCTCACCCATGGCGACGTGGTCGCCACCGCCCGTGGCGGTGCGGCGGTCATCTCCGGGTCTTCCCCTCCGATGGCGCTGTCGGGCGTCCGCCCTCGGAAGTCATCTATCTCGGCCGCAACGGCCCCGGATATCCGCAGGTGTTCTTCGCCGCGGCGATGGCCGGCGTGCCCTTCGTCCCGGTCAACTACCGTCTGGGCGACGAGGTGCTCGGCGATCTCGTCGACGACTTCGACCATCCTCTGATCGTCGTCGAGGAGCGATACCGTGACCGGGTCGCCGGGCGGGACCAGGTGGTCGGCCTCGACGACTTCCTGGCTGCGGCGCGAGCGGCGGAACCGATGCCGCCCATCGATGTTCCCGACGACGCGCCCGCGGTCCTGCTCCACACGAGCGGTACCACGTCGAAACCCAAGGTCGTACCGCTGCGGCACGAGAACCTCCAGGCCCACGGGTTCGCGACCGTCGACTTCGCCGGCGCCGGAGAAGAAGAGGCGGCCCTCATCACCGTGCCGCCGTACCATGTGGCGGCGGTCGGGGCCACGCTCACCAACTTCTACGGCGGCCGTCGAGTCGTGCACCTTCCCGACTTCGATGCCGGCGATTGGCTGGACCTGGTTGCACGAGAGTCGATTTCATCGGCGACCGTGGTTCCGACCATGCTCGCCCGTGTCGTCGACGCTCTCGGTGGCGAGGTCGCGGAGGCGCCGGCACTGCGATTGATCTCCTACGGCGGTGCGCGACTACCGCTTCCGGTTCTCGAACGTGCGATGCGCGCGTTCCCCGACGCCGGCTTCTGCAACGCGTACGGACTCACCGAGACGAGTTCGACACTCGCACTGCTGGGTCCGGACGATGATGCCCGGGCCATCGCCTCTGACGACCCGCGCATCCGACGGCGGCTCGAGAGCGTGGGGCGCCCCATACCGGGCATGGAGATCGAGATCCGCGATGCCGACGGGAAACCCGTCGGTCCGGGCGAGACCGGCTCGCTGTTCGTCCGCGGTGCACAGGTGTCGGGTTCCTACCTGGGGAAGGGCTCGGTTCTCGACGACGAGGGCTGGTTCCCCACCAACGACCAGGCCTGGGTCGACGACGAGGGTTACCTCTGAGGACCTCGTCGGAACCGCCGACGTCATGACAGAAGTCGGTGGACGCCTCGCGGAGATCGCCTCCGACACCGCACCGTCCTTCGACGCCTTCCTCACCCGACAGCCGGGCTTCCTCGCCCACTTCGCCGAGAAGAAGTCCGAATTCGAGTACCTGGGCGCCAACGTCCCACTGCTCCTGAAGGGGATGGCCCGCGTCAGCCAGGAGGGCAGCTTCCTCAGCGCCTACGTGTGTGACCTCAATCCCGCCGACTTCGTTCCGTTCCTCACCCCGCTGGCACCGGCCATCGTCGCCGCGGCCACGCCTGGCGGGAAGCCGAAGTACTCGCCGATCTGTCAGCCATGAAAACGTCAGGGACCCGCCGAATGACCGATCGATCGCCCCGGAAGCCGATCGCCGAATGGAACTCGCTCTACCTGGGCCTCGGCGGCGTGGGCGTCCTCGTCCTCGTCGTCGGGATCAGTGCGATCGACGTCGGCCGGAAGAACATCGAAGCCGAGTTCGCACAGGCCGGTGAGATCCGGAACGGTGATCAGGTGACTCTCGCCGGTGTGCCGGTGGGTGAGGTCAAGGGATCACGTCTCGACGGGAATCGGGTCATCATCTCGATGAACATCGACCGCGGAATCCGGCTAGGCAACGAGACCAAGGCGGAGATCAAACTCACCACGATCCTCGGCTCGCGCTACATCGCGATCACCCCGGCGGGATCGGGATCACTGGAAGATGATCGGGTTCCATTGCGCAACACCCGGGTTCCCTACGACCTGCAGGAGACGATCGAGGATGCGACCACCAACTTCGAGCAGGTCGACGCCGGTGGGCTCGCCGACGCCATGACGACACTGTCGACACAACTCGAGGGGGCGCCGGAGGTTGTACCGGAGGCCATCTCCACCGCACACACCCTCTCGGAGATCATCGCGACCCGGCGCACCCAGCTGGGCGAACTGATCACCGGTGCCGAACGTGTCACCACGGTCATCCGCAACCAGGAGTCCAACATCGGATCGCTGATGGTCCAAGGACGGAACCTGATGGTCGAGTTGACCCGACGCCGGGACGCCGTCCACGGGATGTTCAACGCCACCACGGCTCTCGTCGCGCAGTTGCATCGCATCACCGTCGTGAACCGGCCGGCGCTCGATGCACTCATCGAGGACCTGAACGGGATGCTGGGTGCGCTCGCCCGTCACGACGACCTGCTGCGCAACACGCTCCAGGCCCTGCCGCTGCCGGTGCGCAACTTCACCAATGCGACCGGCGCCGGCAACTACATCGACTTCACCGGGCCCGCAGGCTTTCTCATCGACTCATGGATGTGTGCGCTGAGCGGACGAGCCGAACAGGTTGGACGCGCACAGTATTTCGAGGACTGCCGATGAGACGACCACGTATGCGCACTCTGGTGGTGGTGACGGCGATCGCGGTTGCGGTGGCGGCGACGATCGTCGCGATCTGGAACCCGTCGTCCGGCTCCCACCGGATCGTCGCACAGTTCGACAGTGCCGCAGGCCTCTACGACGGCAACAAGGTGTCGGTCCTGGGAATCACGGTCGGCCACATCACCGACATCAGTCCGCGCGGCACCGTCGTCGACGTCACCATGGAGGTCGACGAGGAGGTGACCCTGCCGGTCGACGTGACGGCGGTGGCGGTGTCGTCGTCGGTGCTCACCGACCGCCACGTCGAACTCACCCCCGCCTACTCCGGCGGACCGAAGCTGGCCGCGGACGCGTTCCTGCCGCTCGACCGGACCCGGACGCCCATCGAGTTCGACCGCCTGCTCACGATGACCGACAACCTGGCCGGTGAGCTCGGCGGGGACGGAAAGGGCGGGGGACCGATCGCCGACATGCTGTCGGTGACCTCCGAGTCCCTGGACGGCAACGGCCCGGCCCTGCGCGACGCACTCGGGCAACTGTCGAAGGCCCTGCGCACCGGAGCCGACCCGAGCGCCACCCGGGAGGCGATCGTCAAGCTCGTGGACAACCTCGACATCCTCACCGAGGCCGCCGCGAACAACGACAAGACGATTCGCGAATTCGGCGGCAGCCTGCGGGCGATGAGCCAGGTCATCGCGGATCAGCAACTGGGCGAGGGAGACACCGGCGCCAAGCTCAACCAGATTCTCGCCAAGACCTCGGAACTGCTCAAAGAGAACAGGATTCCGCTACGGAACGCGGCCCGCGACGCGACCACCGTCACCCGCACGCTCGCCGACTACCAACGTGAACTCTCCGAGTTCCTGAACCTGACGCCGACGCTGATGAACAACGCCTACAACGCGATCGACCAGATCAACGGCACGATCCGGGTGCACACCTTCGCCGACCGGATTCTCTTCGACCAGCAGGTCCTCAAAGAGGTCTGCAATCTCGCGAACCTGAAGGACCTCGGGTGCAACACCGGTAAGCCACAGGACTTCGGCCCGGATTTCGGAGTGACGGCGATGCTGGCCGCGATGGCGGGGGTCGGACAGAAATGAACGCGGCGAGGCGAATTCACCGGCAGGCCGTCACCGCGGTCGTAACAGTGCTGATCTGCGTACTCAGCGGGTGTTCGGTGGGTCTGGGACAACTTCCGCTTCCGGCGCCCGGCACCAGCGGCGACGGGTTCGAGCTGAAAGCGCAGTTCGACAACGCGCTGAACCTCCCGGCCAAGGCGAAGGTGCGGCTCCTGGGCGCCGACGTGGGATTCGTGGAGTCGATGGAGGTCGACGATTATCTCGCCGATGTCGGTATGCGGATCGCCGACGGGACCCGCCTTCCGGAGGGAACCCGTGCCGAACTACGTTCCGCCACACCGCTCGGCGACGTGTTCGTCGCCCTCGAACCACCTGCCGAACCGGAGCCGGGCGCGGTCCTCCTCGGTGACGGCGACGTCATCCCGCTGGACCGCACGTCGGCCGGAGCCACGGTGGAGGAGGTGCTGTCGACGGCCGCCATGCTGGTCAACGGCGGTGCCATCCGCAACCTCACCGACATCGTCAACGGTCTGGGCGAATCGCTCGGCGACGACGGGCACCAACTCGGCAAGCTCGTCAGGCAGTCGACGGTCCTGGTGTCCTCGCTGTCGGCACGGACCGAGGAGATCGAGGCCGTCCTCGGTTCCGCGAGCCGGCTGGCGTCGACGGTGTCTGCACGGCAGCAGACCATCGACTCGGCCCTCGCGGCAGCCGGACCCGCGCTGTGGACGGTGGCCGACAACACGCAATCGATCCTGACGACCGTCGAGCAGGTGGACCGGATCATCCGGCAACTCGGCGCGTTCCCGTCGGTGAAGGGGACCGCCGCCGGTGGGATGATGGACGACATCAACCGGATCGCCGCGTCGCTCAACGCAGCTGCCACGGCACCGGGAGCCAGCCTCGACGCGGTCAACCGCATCCTCGGGCCCATCGTCAAACTGACCGACGCGACGTCGGGACACACGGACGTCGCGATCTCCCAGTTCGCGATCGGCGCCCTCGACGACCCGAATCACCGGGCTGATCCGGGAATGCGACTGCCGGACGTCACCGACTGGCAGCAGTTCATCGGATCGTTGTCGGTCACGTTGATGCGATTGCGTCAGCACGTCGAACCGGGAGCGCCGCGATGAGCGCGCGGCCCGACCTCGTGGAGACCGGAGCCCGAGGCGTCGTTGCGGCCGTGCGATGGGGGCGTCGGCGTCGGAACTGGTTGTCGGTGCTGGGACTTCTGACGATCCTCGTCGTCGGAGTGGCGTACCTGCTGCTCGACACCCTGCAGCGGGATCCGACCGCATCGAACATCCGCGTCGAGGTCGAACTCGCGCAATCCGGTGGGCTGCTGCCGAATCAGGACGTCACGCTGCGCGGCGTCCCGGTCGGCCGGGTCGATTCGGTGCGTATCGACGACGAGGGGGTGCGCGTGGTCGCCACCATCGACGCCGGCATCAGGATCCCGGCCGACGGAGAAGTCAGGGTGTCGAGCCTGTCGCCGGCCGGTGAACAGTTCCTCGACTTCCGGCCGGCCGGCGATTCCGCGCCGTTCCTCCGCGTCCCGGCATTGCGCGAGTTCTTCTTCCCGACGCAACGCTCCGGGTCGACACTCGACGCGATCGGTACCGCCTTCCGCGACGGTGGCCTGTGGGGCAGCGTCGACGTCTACCCGCGCGTCCCCTGCGACTACGACCTTCCCCGGGCGGCAGCGTCGCGGCCGGATTTCCCGGAGCCGTTCATCAACACGCACTGCAAGAACACCGAACTCCTGGTTCGTGGTGCGGGCGCTGTGCCACGGCCGCCCGGCGACGACACCAACCTGCCGGCACCGGGGAGCGATCCCCAGGCCCGGACCGACCCGACACCGCGTGGACCGAAGACCATTCCGACGCCGTTCGGCGGCCCCGACATCCACTACAACTAGACCACCCGTATCCGAGGCGAGAGGCGAGACCATGAGCGCGGCCACGACGAACAAGACGACCGGGACCACGACTCCGAAGGGCAAGGACGTCGTGAAGAAGTCCCCCGTGCGGGGAGGCAGGTCGCGGCGATCCCACAACGAGTCGGTGGTGGACGAGGTCTCGTCCGACGCGACCACGGAGACCACCGAGATCGAGGTCGGGGACGCAGATGTGGTCGATTCACCCGCGGCCCCCGAGCAGGAGACTTCGGCGCGTCGTCGTCCCGTGATCCGGGCGGGACGGCTGGCCGGTCTCCTGCGGCCGCGCCGGGTCGTTGCGGTCCTCGCGATCCTCGCGCTGCTCGCCGGTGGGGGATATGCGGGTTGGAAGCTCTACGAGAACCATGCGGTCGACCAGGCCGAGCAGCAGGCGGTGGCCACCGCCAAGGACTACGCGGTCACGCTGACCAGTATCGACTCCGGCAGCATCGACCAGAACTTCACCGAGGTCCTCGGTGGCGCGACCGGCGAGTTCAAGGACATGTACTCGCGGTCGAGCAGTCAGCTCAAGCAGATGCTCGTCGACAACAAAGCCACCAGCAAGGGTGTCGTCATCGACGCGGGCGTGAAGTCGGCGACGACCGATCGCGTCGTGGTGATGCTGTTCGTCGACCAGTCGATCACCAACACCGCGAGCCCGGAACCGCGCGTCGACCGCAGCCGGGTGCTGATGACCATGGAGAAGGTCGACGGTCGCTGGCTGGCGAGCAAGGTGGATCTGCCATGATCCTCGGATGACTCAGCGCCGAGGATTCGGCGGGTCCCCGGCCGGGCGCAGCGCCCAGGACGGCACCCAGTGCGTCACCTTCTCCTGGCGGTCCTTGGCAGTGATCGTGTAGGTCACCTTGCCGTACCAGGCGCCCCACTCGTCGCGTCCCCACTCGGTGAGCACGCCCAGGTGGACCGACCGTATCTGCAGGCCTTCGGGGTTGTATTCGCCGGTGAAGTGGGGTGCGTTGGGGTAGAGGGCGCCCAGGTCGATGAGCACCGCCTTGTGGCCGACCCGCACGAACGCCGGCCGGTGTGGTTGGCCGTTGTCCCCGCCAATCCACTTCATGCTCACGTCAGAATTATCGCACGTATGTTCGAGTAGTGAACAGTGGTGGTGGCTGGTCATCTCGCCCGCCGCGATAGTGCACGTCGGCACGGCGGAGCGTGCCGCCTCTCGCCCCATCCGTTCCCGCCGACGAGGATGCGCGAGCGGGAACGGATGGGTGTGCGGACCCGGGTGAGCTTGGATTTCACACTGTGGAGTTGTCAAAGAACGAGTGCGGATCGACGGACCGAACCGCCCGCTGGTTGAGGGGGTGAGTGGCTTGCGACGGGGCTATCGAAACCGGGCTGTCTGTCAGGCGGCGTCGTCGAGTCGCATGGTGCGTCGGTTGTGGGCGGGTAGGGCGCGGCGTTGCGGGTCGATGTCGGCGGGTGGGATGAGCCAGGGGTGGCGGTCGTAGCCGAGGAGGATGTCCCAGCCGTGGTGGTGGACCTGGGTGTGGCAGCGTTGGCAGAGCAGGCAGCCGTTGTCGAGGTCGGTGTTGCCGTCGTCGGTCCAGTGTTGGATGTGGTGGACCTGGGTATGGGATGGCGGCGCACCGCATTTGATGCAGGTCTCGTCACGCAGGATGATCGCCTTGCGCAGGTGTGCCGGGAACAGTCGTCGTTCGCGGCCCATCTGCAAGGGCACGGTCTCGCCGTCGATGATGATCTCGGTCAAGGAACCGTCACACGACAGTTGTTTGGCGATGACGTGGGTGACCGGGCCCGTCCAAGGGAGTGTGGCGGGGTCGCCGGTGGCGGGAATGGTCAACGCCACTTGGGTTCTGGGGGTGCCAATGGTGTCCATGGCCGCTCCAACGGCAGCTTGATCCAACAGCACCTCCAGCGCGTCGGCTCGGATCTGGGCGGCTGAGCGTCGATCGGGGGGAGCCGTCGGGTTCGGGTCGGGGCACGCCGCGTTCGTCGATCATGGCGATGAATTTCTCGCCGACGACTTGGGTCACGTTGGCATGGATCTCGACGCGACTGTCTTCGGTCGTGTGGTGGGAGAGGGTGTCGAGGGTCCGGTCGTCGCTGGCGGGGATTCCGTTGTCGGAGGTGTCGGCGATGGTGTTGCCGATCATCTGGGCGTGCTTCTGTATCTCGGGGGGTGTGGCTCCCGACAGGGCTTGGGTGACGAGCTCGGTTTCGTAGATGGCGTGGTCTTCGTCGGAAAGCGCTGTGGGGGAACGTCTCTCGATGGTCGTGATTCCGCGCACGATGGCGTCGACGACCTCGGCGGAGAGGCGTCCGTCGGCCGCGTAGGCCTCGGCCTTGCTCAATGTGCCCATCGCGTCGGCGATGCGGGTGGCGCGTGTGGAGACCGCGGGTGCGAAGCCCATCTCGATCAGCAGCTTCTTGGTGGTGGACCCGGCCTTCTCGGCGACGCGTAGTTCATCGAGTTGTGCTGTGTGGGAGACGATCTGGTGATCGACGGTGTTGCGGATCAGGCGTAGGAGATTGAGCTGCTCGCACGTCGTGCGGCCAGTGGGGTCGTCGGTGGGTGGGGTGATCTCGATGAGGTGGTCGAGGATTGCGTCGATTGAAGTCGTGGCGGTGTCGATCATGACGGAGCCGTCTCTCTCGTGGAGGCCTACATGCGGTTGGGTGGGACCGTCGTTGACTACTGCTCCGTCGTCAATTCTCTGTGTCTTCAGTTCTACCTCGGGGGTCTGACAAGAACTGCGGACCGGCTGCCCCGACCGATGTGATCGACGAAGCGGTCCACTCACAGCACGACGAGGCGTAGGCCTCGTCGAACTGTCGTCGTGCGAATGTCGTCCCTGCATGTGAACATGGTTGGAACACCGTGGAAAGTGCAGGTGACACCGATGAAGGATCAGTTTGTTGGTTGCCTGATCGGGGGTGCGGTCGGGGACGCGCTCGGGGGATCGGTCGAGTTCATGTCACGAGCGGCGATCGTCGATCGATTCGGTCCGGCCGGGATCACCTCCTATGCTCCCGCGTACGGCGGGATCGGCACCATCACCGACGACACCCAGATGACGCTGTTCACTGCCGAGGGACTTCTGCGCGCGTGGGTGCGGGACTGCGACGGCGGCATCTCGTGCTTCGCCGCGACGACGGCCCGCGCCTACCTTCGCTGGTTCATCACGCAGGGTGAACACCCGCGTCACGGTGTGCTGCCGATGACCGAACGAGCCACCTGGCTGATGAGCCACCGGGAACTCCATGATCAGCGCGCACCCGGCACCACTTGCCTGAGTGCTCTGCGCGCGACGACACGACCGGGTGCGCCGGCATCCAACAACAGCAAGGGCTGCGGCGGCGTCATGCGAGTCGCCCCCGTCGGGTTGTTCGCATCGCGCGCCGAATGGTCGGCGGTCGGAACCTTCGACCTCGCAACCTCGCTCGCGGCACTGACGCACGGTCATCCGTCGGGAGCATTGAGCGGAGGCGTACTCGCGGTGATGATTCGCGACCTCGTCGAAGGTGCGACGCTCGACGAGTCGCTCGCCGGCGCGAAGGACATCCTGCGAACCAAACCGGAGCACGACGAGACCCTTGCTGCCGTCGAACTCGCCGAGCAGATCGCTGCCGAGAACGTCGCGCCGGAGGAAGCCATTGCCCGCCTCGGCGAGGGGTGGGTGGCCGAGGAGGCGCTCGCGATCTCGATCTACTGCGCGCTCGTCGCACGCGACTTCGAACACGGCGTGGTGATCGCGGTCAATCACGACGGCGACTCGGATTCGACCGGGGCGATCACCGGCAACCTGCTCGGGGCCCGTGACGGCATCGGGGCGATCGGTGAGCAGTGGCTCGGACCGCTCGAACTACGCGACGTCATCACCGAGGTGGCCGTCGACCTCTACGAGTTCATCGACTGGGAACTCGACGCCCCGGGCGTCGCGGAGAAGTACGTCGGACTTCAGCCGACGGGCTGACCGATCCCGGTGGAACTGCACGCCCAGATCTCCCAACCGGATCAGGGCATGGCGGCAATCGGCGTGGTTCGCACGACGTCCGCCATCCGGGCAGGTCAGCGCGTCGTGCTCACGTGTCCGAGGTGCGCAATACGGCCGCCACGATCAGGTTCCCGATCGGTTACAGCTGTCCTATTGAGTACTCCTGCACGGTGATTCCGGTGGTGCCGTCCGGCGCCTTCACGGCCACCGGTGGCATGAGGAGGCACGACATATGACAGTGAAGGTCGCGGCGGGCACAGGTGACGCCGGAACCCGTTTGCTCGCAGGAGCATCGGGTGTGGGTTTCATCCTCGCGATCTGCGGCTCGAATGCGATGACGCCGCTGCTGCCCGGCTACATGGATCGCCACGGTTTCGGTCCGGCCGCGGCCGCGGTGTTGTTCGCCACCTACTTCGTCGCGCTCATCGTCATCCTGCTGATCTCCGCACGCGGCCCGCTCATCCGGCACACGCGCAAGGTGCTGCCGATCGCGTTCCTCACGGCCATCGTCGGCGACCTGGTGGAGATCGTCGGCGCCTGGTATCCGCTGGTGCTGTTCCCCGGGCGGTTGATGACAGGCGCGTCGGTGGCGCTCAGCACCGGTGCGGCGGCGGCGATGATGGTGGCGGCCCGCGGCGAGAAGGGTCGTGCGTTCATGGCGACCGGTTCTCTCATCGGTGCCGGGTCCGGACTCATCGCCGCGATCCTGATCGCGGTGTACCTGCCCTGGCAGCTGGTGACGGTCTACGCCATCCACGCGGTCGCGATGACGATCTGTCTCGGCTTCCTGGTCGCGGGACTCCGGGCGGCCCCGGATCTGCTTGCGCCAGGACGTGATCCGGTGCCGGTCGGCGAGCAGGAGATCGCGGACGTACCCTCGGCGCACACCGGAGATCTCGACGTGGTGGTCGACTCGTCCCGGTCCCGCGACCCCGGTGCGTTCCTCGTCGGGGCGCTGGCATGGGCGATCGGCGCGCTCGCGGTGGGAGCCATGCCGAATGCGATTCTTGCGACAGGCATCAGCGAGTCGTTGCTCGTCGCGCAATGTGTCGGCGGCGCATGCCTGATCGTCTCGATGCTGGCGAACTTCGTCGGCGTGGGTCTCCGCGTCATCACCACGCTGCCGTCGGTGGGATTGCTCCTGGCGTTTGGCTGGTCGATCGCGATCGCAGGTCTCGCGGTGGGCCGGCTCGAGGTGATCCTGTTGGGTACCGTCATCGGCGGCATCGGCCAAGCCGGTGGCTACCGGGTCGCGCTGGCGTACATCACCGTCGGGCTCACGCCCATCCAGCAGGGCCGGGTGGCGGCCACGTTCTCCGCCTTCGCCTACAGCGGGGCCGGGGTGATGGTGGTACTCGACGGCATCGCCGGGCAGCTGGCCGGAACAATCGGCGGGGCCGTCGCGATCGGTGTGGTCTATGCGGTCATCTCGGCGATCGCGATCGCGCTGGTGCTCCGGCGTACACGGGTGGCGACGCCGACCGTGACCCGGGCGGCGGATCGCCAGACGGCGGACACGACTTCCTGACCGCTGCCGGCTGTCGGTGATGTTGCAGTTCAGCGGCTTCCACATGGTCGGAGTCGAACCTGTGCCTACGGTGGGAGCCATGGCATCTGTCGCACGCGTCTCCGGTCCGATCACCTGGCTCGCGGTGTTTCTCGCAGTGGCGCAGGTGGTGGCGCCCGTTGTGCCGTTCTCCGGGATCGGTGCCTCACCCGATGAGTCGACGACCGATCTGCTCATCACGCCGGCAGGCTGGACGTTCTCCATCTGGAGCCTGATCTACCTGCTGTCGCTCGTCGTCGCGCTCGCGGTGGTCTGGAAGGGATCGACAGGGACCGCCGATCCACGTCGCCTGCTCATCGACCTCGAGATCGCGTTCGCCGGTGCGGCCATCTGGATTCTGGTGTCCGCCGCGGAATGGACGTGGATCACCCCGATCGTGCTGACCGTCATGACGATGGTGCTGCTCGACGCAGCACGGATCGCGGCGCGCCCTGCCGACTACGCGGCACCCGGCTGGTTGCGAGTGCTCACCCGCGTCCTGGTCGGCGTCTACGCCGCATGGGCCACAGCCGCGGTCTTCCAGAACTGGGCGGCCGCCATCGGCGCCGAGCTCGCCGACCCGCAGTCCCTCGGCTGGCAGCTGACGGTCCTGATCCTGTGCGCCCTGTTCGGGCTCGCCGTGACCGCGGTGGTCGGCTCCGTGCTGGTCGCCTATCCGCTCACTCTGGTCTGGGCGTTCCTCGGAATCCTGGACACGGCGCAGGGCGAGACGACCGCCGTCGTCGGAGTCGCGATCGGCACGATCGTCGCACTGGTGATCACGACGGGCGTCGTGTTCGTGGTGCGGCGTCGTGGTGGTGCGGTTCTGGCGTCGGCGTGACGTCAGCCCGCGTGATCGGTATCCCCGTTGGGTGGTGCGGCCGCGACGGTGCCCGGATAGCATCCAGCACGGTTCATTCCGACCGAGAGGCACCGCCATGACCACCACCGTCGTCGCAGGCAATCCGAAACCCGGCTCGCGGACGCTCGACGCGGCCAACCGGCTCGCCGAAGCGCTGACCGGATCCGCACCCGACCATGTGGTCGACGTCATCGAACTCGGCCCTGGTCTCCTCGGCTGGGGCGACGAGAAGGTCAAGGCGGCCGTCGAGACCGTTGCGTCGTCGGATCTCGTCATCGTCGCGAGCCCGACGTTCAAGTCGACCTACACCGGTGTTCTGAAGCTCTTCCTCGACCAGTTCGCGACCGGCGACGGTCTGCGCGGAGTCACCGCGGTGCCGCTCATGCTGGGGGCGGGTCCGGCGCACGCCATGGCACCCGACCTGCTGCTCAAGCCGGTGCTCGTGGAACTCGGCGCCGTGTGCCCGTTGCCCGGTCTCTACCTGATCGACTCCACCTACACCACCGACACCCGCATCGCCGATTACACCGATCGGTGGGCATCGGCGTTGCAGCCCAAGGTTTCCGATGCCTGATCCGACGGCGCCCCTCGTTCAGCTCGTGGAACCGGACCCCGGCGCGGAGAGAACGCGATGGAGCGCGGCTTTCACCGCATCGGGGGTGATCATGCTCGCGCCGGCCATGATTCGCGTCTTTGTCGACGCCGCCACGGATCGGGCTTTGCCGCTCATCATCGCGTGGTAGCCCTGTCTGGCGACCTCGGCCGGATCGTCCTTGGACATTTGGCCGATGCGGGTGTCGTCCATCTCGGCGCGATGGAAGAAGTTGGTCTCGGTGGGACCGGGCATCAGTGAGGTGACGGTGACCGCCGAATCCTTCAGCTCGTTCTGCAGCGCCTCCGCGAAGGACTGCAGAAACGACTTCGACGCGTTGTAGGTGGCCTGGAAACTACCCGGCATCATCGACGCGATCGACGACGTGATCAGCAACTTTCCCGAATCACGCTCGACCATGTCGCGCAGTACGAGCTTGGCGAGGTGGACGGTGGACCGCACGTTGAGATCGATGATCGACAAGTCCTCGGCGAGGTCGGTGTCGACGAATGCGCCGCCGTGCCCGATGCCGGCATTGAGAGCCACCGAGTTGAGGGGCCGCCCGGTGTTCCGAACGGCGGTGTAGAGCGCTTCGACGCCGTCGGCGGTGCGAAGATCCGCGCGGACCGCCGTGACCTCACGGCCCCGCTTTCGCAGCCGAACGGCGACGTCTTCGATTCCGGCGTCCTCAGCGCAGATGATCAGGTCGAACGCGTCGTCGACGAACCGTTCGGCCAGTTCGCGTCCGATGCCGCTCGATGCGCCGGTGACCAGTCCCAGACGTGCTTGTGGGTGTGCCATTCACAGCGGGTACCCGCAAGCTCTCGAATCATGCGGGAAGCCGCCGGGAACTCTCAGCCCTTCTGGGTCCGGCGGCTGCCGCCGTGCCAGTCCTCCTGCTCACCCGCCTCCGCGTCGGTCACGCCGAAGGCGCGGAGCTGTGGCTTCTCGCGCAGGCTGCGCTTGAGTTCGGCGAAACCGGGGAAACTCGCCAGCCCGATCACGTGATCCCACAACGTGAGCGCGTCCTCGTCACTCGGCAGGCGACTGATGACGGGGCCGAAGAACGCCACGCACTCCGGCGGCCGGAAGTGGATGATCGGTGTCCCGACGTCGCGGCCGGTCAGCGCGAGCGCCTCGTCGGTCTCGGCCTGGATCTCCGCATCGAGGTCGGTGTTCTCCAGCGCGTCGACGTGGTGGGCGGGAAGTCCGAGTTCTTCCAGTACCGGATCGAGGAAGCCGACGGTACCTCGGTAGTCGGTGTTGTCGACCGTGTAGGTGCCGGTGTGTTCCTCGAAGATCCGTGTGCCGAGAGCGGTGTAGAGCGGAGCGATCGCGTCGCGACCGTGTTCCCGACGGACGCTCGCGGCCACGCGCAGCAACCGGAGTCCGGCGGTGTGTCCGGCCTCGTACTCGGGTGGGAAGTGCGCGGCGTAGTCGATGTGCGCGTTCAGCAGTCGCAGCGAGATGAACCGCCAGTCGACGCGGTAGTCGCGCTGCGCCTGGACCTTTCGCACCCATTTGCTCGTCATCCAGGCGAACGGACACACGGGATCGAAGTAGAAATGGATGTCGGCGTCGGCCATGACATCGACGGTAGTCGTCGAGCACGAAGAACGCCCCGGGTGATCAGATCACCCGGGGCGCCTCGATCCGTGACGCGTGGATCAGAACTCGACGGAAGCGAGAGCCTCGTTGAAGGTCTTGCTCGGACGCATCACCGCAGCGGTCCGGTCCCAGTCCGGGTAGTAGTAGCCGCCGAGGTCGACCTGCTGACCCTGAGCCGAGTTCAGCTCCTCGACGATCTTCTCCTCGTTCTCGGCGAGGGTCTCGGCCAGCGGCGCGAACTGCTTGGCCAGGTCGGTGTCCTCGGTCTGACCGGCCAGTTCCTGGGCCCAGTACAGGGCGAGGTAGAACTGGCTGCCGCGGTTGTCGAGCTCGCCGGTCTTGCGCGACGGACCCTTGTCGTTCTCGAGCAGCTTGCCGGTCGCCGCATCGAGTGCCTTGGCCAGGATCACCGCGCGCTGGTCGTCGAACTTCTTGCCCACGTCCTCGAGGCTGGCCCCGAGGGCCAGGAACTCACCCAGCGAATCCCAGCGGAGATGGTTCTCCTCGATGAGCTGCTTGACGTGCTTGGGCGCCGAACCGCCGGCACCCGTCTCGTACAGGCCGCCACCGGCCATCAGCGGCACGATCGACAGCATCTTCGCGCTGGTGCCGAGCTCCAGGATGGGGAAGAGATCGGTGAGGTAGTCGCGCAGGATGTTGCCGGTCGCCGAGATGGTGTCGAGGCCGCGGACCACGCGTTCGAGGGTGTACCGCATGGCACGGACCTGCGACATGATCTGGATGTCCAGACCCTCGGTGTCGTGCTCGGGAAGGTACTTGTGGACCTTCTTGATCAGCTCGTTCTCGTGCGGACGGTACGGGTCGAGCCAGAAGAGAACAGGCATGCCCGAGTCGCGGCAGCGGTTCACGGCCAGCTTGATCCAGTCCTGGATCGGGGCGTCCTTGACGACGCACAGACGCCAGATGTCGCCCTCTTCGACGGTCTGGGTCAGCAGGACCTCACCGGTCTCGATGTCGGTGATGTTGGCGGTGCCGCCGACCGGGACCTCGAAGGTCTTGTCGTGCGAGCCGTACTCCTCGGCCTTCTGCGCCATCAGGCCGACGTTGGGGACGGTGCCCATCGTGGTGGGGTCGAACTGCCCGTTGGTCTTACAGAAGTTGATCATCTCCTGGTAGATGCGGGAGAAGGTCGACTCCGGGTTGACCGCCTTGGTGTCCTTGAGGCGACCGTCGGCGCCGTACATCTTGCCGCCGGCACGGATCATCGCGGGCATCGAGGCGTCGACGATGACGTCGCTGGGGGAGTGGAAGTTGGTGATTCCGCGGGCCGAGTCGACCATCGCCAGCTCGGGACGGTGCTCGTGGCACTTGTGCAGGTCGTCGACGATCTCCTCACGCTGGGCGCTCGGCAGCGACTCGATCTTGCTGTAGAGATCCGACAGGCCGTTGTTCACGTTGACGCCGAGCTCGTCGAACAGGTCGCCGTGCTTCTCGAAGGCGTCGCGGTAGAAGACCTTCACGGCGTGGCCGAAGACGATCGGGTGCGAGACGCGCATCATCGTCGCCTTGACGTGGAGCGAGAACATGACGCCGGTCTTGTAGGCGTCCTCGATCTGCTCTTCGTAGAACTTGATGAGCGCCTTCTTGCTCATGAACATGCTGTCGATGACGTCGCCGTCGGTGAGCTCGATCTCGGGCTTGAGGACCAGGGTCTCGCTGCCGTCGTCGGGGATGAGTTCCATCTTGACCTTGCGGTCGCCGTCGACGGTCATCGACTTCTCGCCGTGGTAGAAGTCGCCTTCGCGCATGTGCGCGACGTGGGTGCGCGATGCCATCGACCACTCGCCCATGCTGTGCGGGTGCTTGCGCGCGTACTCCTTGACGGCCTTGGGGGCACGACGATCGGAGTTGCCCTCACGCAGGATCGGGTTGACCGCGCTGCCGAGGCACTTGGTGTACCGGTCGCGGATCGCCTGCTCTTCCTCGTTCTTCGGACTGCCCGGGAAATCGGGCAGGTCGTAGCCCTTCTCCTGGAGTTCCTTGATGGCGGCGTGGAGCTGCGGGACCGACGCGCTGATGTTGGGCAGCTTGATGATGTTGGTGTCGGGCTCCTGGGTGAGCTTGCCCAGTTCGCCGAGGTTGTCCGGAACCTTCTGGTCTTCGGGCAGGAGATCGGAGAACTCGGCGAGGATTCGCGCCGCGACCGAGATGTCGCTGGTTTCGACTTCGATGCCGGCCGCGCCGGCGAACGTACGCACCACCGGAAGAAACGCGTGGGTGGCGAGCATGGGAGCTTCGTCGGTCAACGTGTAGATTATGGTCGGCTTTTGGGTGCTCATGCCTGATGTTCTCGATTCTGTCTGTATTAACCGGTGTCGCCGGCGACCTTGTGAGTCAGGCTTCACCGATACCACGCTTGCGGTGTGCTCGTGTGACAACTACCCCCCGATTCTGCCCCCTGTGATCAGCCTCGCGTTCATGGGCCTCGGGTCTTGTGGTTCGATGCCGCCGGAGGCGGGGCGGCGCGATACCTCGGGGGGTCGGCGTCGATGCAGGTAGTTCATATTCTCTCGCGTTCGACGTGACTCCGCGCGTGGGCGATGGCCTCGTCGAGGGTGTCGACGAGGTGGTTGTCATGACGCAGGGAGTCGAAGACCCCGACACCCTCGAGGAGTTCGAGGTGGTCGGGCTGTACGCCCTTGATGATGACGGTGATCCCGCGGTTCTCGAGTTCGGTGACGATCTCGGCCAGCGAGTGCGCGCCCGTCGCGTCGAGCATGCCGAGCCGCGACATCCGGATGATGACGACCGACACCGATTCGTCAGGGTGGTCGGCGATCGTGGTCGAGATCCGCTCGGCCGCGCCGAAGAACATCGCACCGTCGAGGCTCAGCAGCGCGATCCGCTCGTCGCCGGGTCGAGGGTCGCCGGGCAGCGGCTCGCGGGTCACGCTGGACCGTTGCGCCACCTGGCGCAGGGCGAAGAACGCGGCCACGACGATGCCGATCTGGACGGCCTCGATGAGGTCCAGCGTGACGGTGATGATCGCGGTGACGACGAAGATCAGCGCGTCCGACCGGGTGGATTTGAGGATCGCGCGGACGGTACCGACGGACACCATGCGGAACGAGGTCACCATCAGCACCCCGGCCAGCGCGGCAAGGGGGATCGCCGAGACCGGACCGGTCGCCAGGTAGACGACCCCGAGCAGCAGTAGTGAGTGCACTATCGCGGCGACGCGCGTACGTGCGCCGGAACGCACGTTGACCGCGGTACGGGCGATGGCCCCGGTCGCCGGCATGCCGCCGAACATCCCCGACGCGACCGAGGCCAGACCCTGACCGGCGAGCTCGCGGTCGGGGTCATAGGGGCCCGTCGGCGACATGGTGGCCGCGACGCGCGCCGACAGCAGCGACTCGATCGCGGCGAGGGCCGCGATGGCGACCGCGGCGCCGAGGACCGACTTCACCATCGCCGGGTCGACGTGCGGGATCGACGGGGCGGGCAGCGAGGACGGCAGCTCACCGATGCTGGCGACGTCGAAGAGGCCGGTGAAGTGGACGATCAGGGTGACGACGATGACGGCGGTGAGTGACTCGGGGATGCTGCGGTGGATGCGCGGTAACACGAGCATGATCACGGCGACCATCGCGACGACGGCCAGCGCGGGCCAGGCGGTCGACCAGTCGGCGTTCACGACGACGTCGACGGCTGCGTTGAGGGTGCGTGCTCCGGACGGTGCGACGGTGCCGAACGCGGCCGGCACCTGCTGCAGGAAGATGATCGCCGCGATGCCGAGGGTGAAACCCTCGATGACCGGCCAGGGGATGAAGGTGACGGCGCGGCCGAGGCCGAGGACACCGGCCACCAACACCAGGACGCCGGCCAGGACGGTGACGACCGCGATGCTGCTCAGACCATGCTCGGCGACGATCGGCGCGAGGATGACGGCCATCGCGCCGGTGGGCCCGGACACCTGGACGTGTGAGCCGCCGAAGATCGCGGCGACGAGCCCGGCGACGACGGCGGTGATCAGGCCGGCGGCGGCGCCGACACCCGAGCTGATGCCGAACGCCAGCGCCAACGGAAGCGCGACGACGCCGACGGTGACACCTGCGACGATGTCGGCGCGCCAGCTGCGTTTCAGCCCCGCGTAGTCGCTGCGCCGGGGGACGAATCTGGCCGTTCGAGACAGGGCACCGGTGAGGGCGTTGGTGCTCATCGGGGTGTCACCGGTGGTAGCGACGAGATGGCATCGAACTGTTCGCGCTGTGCGCCGAGGGTGTCGATCAAGAAGGTCCGGGCGATGACCAGGAGGTCGGAGATCTTCGGGTGCGCGAGTTCGTAGAACACGGCGTTGCCGGTGCGGTTGCCGGTGACGACATGGTGACGCTTGAGTACGCCGAGATGCTGAGACAACAACGTCGGCTCGAGTTCGGTCGCCGTGAGCAGCTCGCTCACCGCAGTCGGTTCACCGTTGGTGCTCAGGATCTCGAGGACGCGGATGCGCGCCGGGTGCGCGAGCGCCTTGAACAGGTTGGCCTTGATCTCGTACAGCGGCTGCTCGGGGCTGGGATCGGGCACGGGTCACTCCAGGGGAAGGCACTAGTTGATGGATTGATGGATTGAAGGATTGCTCAATCCATACTATAGCGCGTGCCGACACGAAAGCACCCCGCGGCCCTGGTCCGCGGGGTGCCTCCCGATCGACGAGCCGGAATCAGCTCACATCGAAACGATCATTGTTCGACACCTTCACCCACGCCTTGACGAAGTCGTTGACGAATCGCTCGGCCGAATCATCCTGGGCATAGACCTCGGAGAGTGCGCGGAGTTGCGAGTGCGAGCCGAACACCAGATCGGCCGTGGTCGCCGTCCACTTGGTCTCGCCGGACGCACGGTCGATGACCTCGTAGACGTTCTCCTCCGAACCCGACTTCCACTCGAAGCCCATGTCGACCACGTTGCGGAAGAAGTCGGTCGACAGGACTCCCGGACGGTCGGTGAACACGCCGTGCTTCGAGCCGCCGTGGTTGACGTCGAGGACACGGAGGCCGCCGATGAGCACCGTCAACTCAGGAGCGGTGAGATCGAGCATGTAGGCACGCTCGAGGAGCAGCTCCTCCAGTGGCGCCTTCTCTCCGCCACGGCTGTAGTTGCGGAACCCGTCCGCGCGGGGTTCGAGCACCTCGAACGAGTCGACGTCGGTGCTCTCCTGCGAGGCATCGGTGCGTCCCGGTGTGAACGGCACGGTGACCGGGAATCCCGCTGCCTCCGCGGCCTTTTCCACGGCGGCGGCACCGCCGAGGATGATGAGGTCGGCCAAGGACACCTTCTTGCCGCCGGACGCCGAGTCGTTGAAGTCCTTCTGGACCTGCTCGTACACCGGCAGCACCTTGGCGAGCTCACCGGGCTCGTTGATCTCCCAGTTCTTCTGGGGCTCGAGGCGGATGCGTGCGCCGTTGGCACCACCGCGCTTGTCGGTGCTGCGGAAGCTGGCCGCCGACGCCCACGAGGTCTTGATCAGCTGCGTCGGCGAAAGTGCTTCGAGCAGTTTGCTCTTCAGGGACGCGATGTCGGCGTCGTCGATCAGCTCGTGGTCAACGGCGGGCACCGGGTCCTGCCAGATCTGCGGCTCGGGAACCCACGGGCCGAGGTAGCGGCTGACCGGACCGAGGTCGCGGTGGAGCAGCTTGTACCAGGCCTTGGCGAAGGCCTCCTCGAGCTCCTCGGGATGGTCGAGCCAGCGGCGGGTGATGTCGGCGTAGATCGGCGACTCCCGCATCGAGACGTCGGTGACCAGCATGGTGGGCGCGCGTCCCGGGCCGCCGAAGGGATCGGGAATGGTGCCTGCGCCCGCACCGTCCTTGGCGACGTACTGCCACGCACCGGCGGGGCTCTTCTGCAGCTCCCACTCGTAGCCGTAGAGGATCTCGAGGAAGCTGTTGTCCCACTGCGTCGGCGTGTTGGTCCAGACCACCTCGAGGCCGGAGGTGATGGCGTCCTCTGCCTTGCCGCTGCCGTAGCTGGACTTCCAGCCCAGGCCCTGCTGCTCGATCGGTGCAGCCTCGGGCTCGGGACCGACGAGGCCCGCGTCCCCGGCGCCGTGGGTCTTGCCGAAGGTGTGGCCACCGATGATGAGGGCCGCGGTCTCCTCGTCGTTCATGGCCATCCGGGCGAAGGTCTCTTGGATGTCGTAGGCCGCGGCGACCGGATCCGGCTTGCCCTCGGGGCCTTCCGGATTGACGTAGATGAGACCCATCGTGGTGGCGCCCAGCGGCTTGGCGAGGTCACGCTCACCGGAGTACCGCTTGTCGGTGCCGCCCCACGTGTCCTCGGGACCCCAGTACACCTCTTCGGGCTCCCAGATGTCCTCGCGACCGAAACCGAAGCCAAACGTCTTGAATCCCATGGACTCCAGGGCGACGTTGCCGGCGAAGACCAGCAGGTCGGCCCACGACAGCTTGGTGCCGTACTTCTGCTTCACCGGCCACAGCAGACGACGTGCCTTGTCCAGGTTTGCGTTGTCGGGCCAGCTGTTCAGCGGGGCGAAGCGCTGTGCGCCCTGCCCGCCGCCGCCGCGGCCGTCGTAGATGCGGTAGGTGCCGGCCGCGTGCCAGCTCATGCGGATGAACAGGCCTCCGTAGTGGCCGTAGTCGGCGGGCCACCAGTCCTGTGACTGGGTCATGATCGAGACGAGGTCGGCCTTGAGTGCCTCGACGTCGAGCTTCGCGAATTCCTTCTTGTAGTCGAAGTCCTCGCCGAGCGGGTTGGACAGCGAAGAATGCGCGTGCAGCCTGGACAAGTCGATCTGCTCGGGCCACCAGTCCTTGTTGGTCAGCGGCGCATGCGCTTTCGGCTCCGGCGAGGGGATGGCCGGATTCTCGCTCTCGCTGGTGCTGCGAGTCTCTTCGGCGGGATTGGGTGGGCGGCTGTCGGAGGTCACGACATTCCTTTCGATGGTGGAACCGGTTGGGCTGCGATCACGGATGTGATCAGGTCGGGGTTGGGCTGACGCAGTCCGGGCAGAGTCCCCAGTAGATGACCTCGGCCTCGTCGAGAACGAAACCGTGGTCGTGGGATGCGGTGAGGCACGGTGCCTCGCCGATTGCGCAATCGACGTCCGCCACGGTTCCGCACGCGCGGCAGACGACGTGGTGATGGTTGTCGCCGGTGCGGAATTCGTAGAGCGACACCGAACCCGACGGCTGGAACCGCCGGATGAGACCGGTTTCGGTCAGTGCCCGGAGGACGTCGTAGACGGCTTGACGGGACACATTCGGCAGCATCTGTCGGACGATGCCGTAGATGGTGTCGGTGTCGGTGTGGGGGTGTTCGTCGACGGCACGCATGACCGCCACCCGTGGTTGGGTGACTCTGAGGTCTGCGGCCCGGAGTTGCTGGGCATAGTCAGATGTCGATGCCACGTGACCCACCATAGGCACGTTCCCTGCGGTTGCACGGCGTTTTTCTGGATCTGATCAAAACTCCGCGAGAACGCCGGGTTGGGCGTATCAGCGCAGCTCGAGCGTCACGCGGTCGGGGCGCAGGTAGTCCTGCGGGTCGCGGAGATAGCGCACCTCGGGCCGGGCGTCGATGGTTGCCAGCGCGTCGAAGAACGCTCGTTCGCGGTTGACGGCGGGGGTTGCGATCACCGGGAACCAGTCGTCGTGATGGTTGGGCACAAAGACTTTCGGACGGAGTGCGTCGATGTAGCGCAGCGGATCGCCCAGGCCGTTGGTGATCTCGTTGAAGCCCTGGATGGACCCGACGTGGAGGTCGACCGGGCCGAGGTCGCGAAGCGTCGCGAGGATGGCCCGCCCGCCGGGGACCTGGCTCACCGGGCCGACCGAGTCGTTCCACACGGTTCGCCGTCCACCGACCTCGAACGCATAGAGGACGGCGCCGCCCTCCGGATCGTCGAGGTGCCCGGCGAGCCGGCCGAGTTCGTCCGCGTGCGGCGGGTTGGTGACCAGGCGGTCGCTCGGCGGAATGGGCAGCAGCGGAGGATGTTCGCCCTCAGGTGCTTTCAGCGTCGAATGGATGTTGCTCATCGCGGTGACCGCGATCCCGGGAATGCCCCGGTAGGGCCGGGTGCTGCCCGGACGGGCACCGGCGGCAGCCACCACGTCGCAGGCGACGCGCGGCGCGGACCGGTGGAAGAACGCGCAGTGGCTCGCCGAGCCGACGAGGCGCGCACCGGAGGCGCGGGCGATGTCGACGGCGTCGGCCGCGTGGTCGAAATGCCCGTGCCCGATCAGGATGTGCGAGGGTTTGATCGCGGCGATCTGAGCCCGGGTCGTCGGGACGTGGCCGCGGTAGGCGTTGGGCAACCAGGCGTCGGTGAGAAAGACCTTGCCCGCCATGGCGACCGCGAAGCTCGAGACGCCGAACCAGGAGAAGAGAACGCGGTCGTCGCGCACCGCGCCCGTGGTCTGGTCGACGTTGTCGGCGCCGAACACCGCGGAACGGGCCGCGACGAGCGCGGAATCCGCTCGAGCAGTACTGGCTTGGGGCACGGCGAGACCCGCGACCACAAGCAGCACGGACAGGGTCAGCACGACGCGGCGGCACATGAACCGGCAGTCTACGACCGAACGCGTCAGGGATGGTCGAGGTGTACCGACCGCGGAACGTCCGGGCGTCGTGCCGGGGTGCTCCACACGGGAGACGCAGGATCGTGTCCAAATGGGGACAGGGGCTGTCCTAGAGGCCTGACAGCATCGAGACGTGACGACGAACGCGAACAACTCACCCATCATCCTGATCGCCGGGCATTGGCTGGGGGCGTGGGCATGGGACGAGGTGTGCGAACACCTGACCGCCGACGGCCGGCGGGCCATTCCGATGACGCTTCCCGGCCTCGATGAACGGGACTCCGGGCGTGCCTCCAGGACGCTCGACGACCAGGCGACGGCGATCAGACAGACCATCATCGGAGCTGGGGCTTCCGAGGCCGAGCCGGTGGTCATCGTGGCGCACAGCGGGGCCAACGCGCCGGTGAGTCTGGTGCTCGACCAGCGACCCGAACTCGTTCGCCACGTGGTGTGGGTCGACAGCGGGCCCGTCGCGTCCGGGAGTGTCTTCGCCCCGGATGCACCCGAGGATCTGGACGAGCTCCCTCTGCCGCCCTTCGACGTACTCGGGGAGCAGGCCAGTCTCGAGGGCCTGAACACCGAGACGCTCCAGCGTTTTCGGGCCAGGGCCGTTCCGGAACCCGGTCCCGTGCTCCGGCAGCGGGTGGAGCTCACGAACGATGCGCGACGTGCCGTCCCGACCACTCTGGTGTGCTGCTCGATTCCGAGTGCGCAGATAACCGAGCTGGCCGACGCGGGTCACCCCATGTTCGCCGAGGTGTCACGCCTCGACCATGTCGACCTCGTCGACCTCCCGACCGGGCATTGGCCGATGTGGAGCCGCCCCGGCGACCTAGCGCACATCATCGACGAAGCGGCCACGACGCCGGTCGGCTGAAAGCCGGAGCGCCGGTACATCTACGACTGCGCACAGGCTGGTGCGACGGCATCCTCCGACAACGGCTTGCCGGGCGGCATCAGGTAGAGGACGTCGAGGATCACCGGGACGGTGCCGAGATTGGTGCCCTCGTGGGTGTTGACCTTCCCGGCGGGTTCCTCGATGACCTCGCCGGCCCGGTAGACGACCGGTTTGCAGTCCGCGCCCGGGTGGGTGAGCGTGCCCTGCCGGACGAAGGCGTAGATCTGGGCGTCGTGGAAGTGCCAGCCGGTGGTGCCGCCGGGTGCGATGGTGATCTCGCGGACCTCCACGTGCACGCCCTGCGGAACGAACGGCAGCAGTCCGGCGGGGATGTCGGTCTCGGCGAGGGTCACTGCCGAGACCCCTGAGGAGGGAGTCGCATTCGCGGTGACCGGGCCCAGGAGAGCGGGCGTGAGGAGTGCGGCTGCGGCGATGGCGGTGATGGCCGTGGTGCGGAAGGTCATCGGGCGACATTACGTCGGCACGACGCCGGAGAGCTGCGGTTTCGGCGATCCGGTTACGGGCCCTTCGAGGCAGTGAGAATGGGTTGGGTGGTCGACCGGGTCTGGGTCTGACTTACTTCGAGGCTGACGGTTGCTGTCATGAGCGAGATGTGTCGGCCCGG